>JALOPC010000320.1 GCA_025454095.1 Syntrophales bacterium
TCCTCGACTTCGCGGGTGGGCACGTTCTCGCCCCCCGTCTTGATCATGTCCTTCTTGCGGTCCGCCACCGTGATGTAGCGGTCCTCGTCCATGACCCCGATGTCGCCCGAGTGGAACCAGCCGCCCTTCATGGCCTCCTCGGTCTTCACGGGGTCCTTGAAATACATGATGAGGGCGTGGGGGCCCTTGCCGCAGATCTCGCCGGGCACGCCGGGCTGCGTGACGGGGTTGTACGCGTCGTCCTCCAGGCGTGTCTCCATGTTGAGGCCGCCCATGCCGGCCGAGCCGAGCTTCGCAAGGGCGTCCTTGGCCTTGAGGACCGTGTGGTAGGGCGCCAGCTCCGTCTGGCCGTAGTAATTCCAGATCCCCGTCCCGGGGAACTTCTCCATGATCTCCTTCAGGATCTCCACGGGCATGATGGAGGCCCCGTAGTAGCACTTCTTGAGGTGCGACAGATCGTACTTCGTCAGGTCCGGGTGCCGCAGCATGCCGATCCACACCGTGGGCGGCGCGAAAAACATGGTGGCCTTGTAGTCCGCGAGGCTCTTCAGGATCTGCCCGATGTCGGGCATGATGAGGACGTTGGTCCCTCCGACCCAGAAGACGGGGTTCATGAAGACGTCGCGCTGGGCGCAGTGGTAGATGGGCAGGGCGTTGACGTTGATGTCCGTCTCGTCGTACTGCCCGTCGACGATGGCCCCCATGTACTGGGCCATGAGGGCCTGGTTCGAGATGATGACCCCCTTCGGGAGCGACTCGGTGCCGCTCGTGTAGGTCATCTGGCAGGGCTCCTCGATGTGCAGGATCGTGTCGGGCTCGGTGGCGGGGTACTTCGTGTACCAGCTCTCGAAGTCGAGGAAGCGCCCGTCGGCTGCCGGCTGCCCCACCCCCTGCCGCGACCAGATCCAGGTCTTCACCGTGGGCATGTCGTCCAGCACGTCCTTGACGAGGTCGAACAGGGAGTCCTCGACGATGAAGAGGGTGCTCTCCGAGTGATTGATGCAGTAGGCGATGTCCTTGCCCCGCAGCAGGTAGTTGATGGCCAGGTAGACGGCGCCGATCTTGGCGCAGCCGATCCAGGTCAGCACGTGGTCCAGCGTGTTGTGGGCAAGGATGGCCACGCGGTCGTACTTCTCAACGCCGAAATCCGCCAGGGCGTTGGCCACGCGGTTGCAGTCCGCCTCGAGCTGCGAATAGGTGAGCGTGCGGTCCTTGAAGATGAGCGCCGGCTTGTCGGGGTAGCGGTAGGCGCTGCGGCGGATCATGTCGGCGATGACCCAGCGGTTGACTTTGTTGTAGCGGTCCATCAGGAATTCGAGGTTTTTCTTGTTGATGGCCTCGTAGTGCTTCATTTCCTGCTTCTGCAGGGGTTTCCAGGAATCTGCCATGTTCGAAAGACCCTCCTTTCGTGGAACGGTGTCGGGATTACCCGCCGGGAGGCAGGCCGTCCCCTGTCTCCCGGCGGGCCGACGGCTCTGCGGCCGCCGTTCGCGGGGGTTACCGGGTCTGCAGGAACCGGCCGATCGTCATGATCTCCGCTTCCTTGGTTCCCTCGTAGAGCTCGAGGATCTTGGCGTCGCGGTACCACTTCTGGCAGGCGTACTCGTCGATGTAGCCGTAGCCCCCGTGGAGCTCGACGGCGTAGTTGGCGCAGAAGACGGCCGTCTGGCCGCTGTAGAACTTCGCCATGGCGGCCAGCGTGTAGTCGGGCGTTCCCTCGTCGATGAGCGCGGCCGACTGGTACACGAGCCCCCGCAGCGCCTCGATCATGATCGCCATCTCGGCGAGCTTCTTCTGGGTGAGCTGGTACGAACCCAGGGGGGAGCCGAAGGCCGTCCGCTCCTTGCAGTATTTGACCGAGGCCTCCAGGCATGCCTCGGAGAGGCCCAGGCCTTGTGCGGAAACCATGACCCGCGTCGTGTCGAAGAAGTGCATGAGCTCGTAGAACCCCTTGCCCTCCTTGCCGACCAGGTTCGTCACGGGCACCTTCACGTCCTCGAAGGCGATCTCCGCCGTGTCGCTCGAGCGGATGCCCATCTTGCCCCGGATCTTGTTGCGCGTCACGCCGGGGGTGTCGGCGGGCACGATGATGAGGCTGAAGCTGTTGTGTTTCTTCTCGTCGGGGTTGGTGATGCACTGGGCGACCATGAAGTTGCAGACGGTGCCGTTGGTGATGAACATCTTGTTGCCGTTGATGACGTAGCGGTCGCCCTGCTTGACGGCCCTCGTCTTGTAGCCCGCCACGTCGGTGCCCGCGTTGGGCTCCGTGAAGGCCCCCGCGCTGACCATCTCGCCCGCGCAGACGGGGGGCAGCCACTTCTTCTTCTGCTCCTCCGAGCCGTACTGGAAGATCGATTCGCAGCCGAAGCAGGCCGCCACGACGTTGAGGCCGATCCCCATGTCGATCTTGGAGAGTTCCTCGGTGATGACGGCGTTGCCCAGGATGCCCGCCCCGGCGCCCCCGTAGGTGTCGGGGATCCAGGCCCCCACGAGGCCGTTCTCGGCCGCCTTTTTGCGGATCTCGGGGGTGTACGTCTCGTGCTCGTCGCACTCGCGGATGTGGGGCGTGAACTCCGCCACTGCGAACTTGTAGGCCATTTCCTTCAACATCTTCAGTTCTTCGGAAAGCTTTACGTTCATCTCTGTCCTCCCTCAGTGGCGCGAAGCGCCGCGCGCTTCGCGCATGTTACAGGCTTCAGGCTGCAGGCGTCGGGAATCAAATCCCCCTCCTGTCCCCCTTTGAAAAAGGGGGAGGACAAAGGGATTTTCCTGGATCCGAGCTCTTGGTGTAATCGAACACGCCCTTGCCGGATTTTCGGCCGAAGCGGCCCGCCCGCACCAGCTTCACCAGCATCGGGGCCGGCCGGTACTTGTCGCCGAGCTCCCGGTGCAGGTTCTCCTGTACGTGCAGCAGCGTGTCGAGCCCCACCAGGTCCGAAAGCGCCAGCGGCCCGATCGGGTGGTTGCAGCCCAGCACCATCCCCGTGTCGATGTCCCGGGCCGAGGCGATCCCCTCGCCCAGCACGAAGAAGGCTTCGTTGAGCATCGGGCACAGAATCCGGTTGACCGCGAAGGCCGGCGCCTCGTTGACCACGATCGTCTCCTTGCCCAGGCTCTTGCCCCACTCCAGCGCGTCCAGCGCGGCCTGCAGCGTCTGCTCCGAGGTCTCGTAGCCCTTGATGATCTCCAAAAGCTTCATCACCGGCACGGGGTTGAAGAAGTGCGTGCCGATGAACTTCTCGGGCCGCTTGGTCACGGCCGCCATGGCCGTGATGCTCACCCCCGAGGTGTTCGAGAAGAACAGGCACTCGGGCTTGACGATCCCCTCGAGCTCCTGGAAGACCTTCTTCTTGACCTCGAGCAGCTCGATGATGACCTCGACGATCACGTCGGCGTCGGCGGCCGCTTCCTTCATGTCCAGCGTGGGCTGGATGCGGCCGAGGATGGCGTCCATGTCGGCCTGGGTGCGCTTGCCCTTCTCCACCTCGCGGGCCAGGTTCTTTTTGATCGTGTTCATGCCGCCGTCGACGAAGCGCTGCTCGATGTCGCGCATGGCCACCTGGTAGCCCGCCTGGGCGCACACCTGCACGATCCCGTTGCCCATCAGTCCCGCTCCCAACACGCATAC
>JALOPC010000048.1 GCA_025454095.1 Syntrophales bacterium
AGAAGTTCCCCACCAAGGAAGAGCTGGACGCGGTGGCGCCCAATCACCCCGTCGTGCTGACCCGCGCCTGCGGCCACGCCATCTGGGTCAACTCCAAGGCGCTCGCCATGGCGGGCGTCGACAAGAACACCCCCAACCCCGCCGGCGGGACCATCGACAAGGATGCCAGCGGCAACCCCACGGGAATCCTCCACGAGACGGCGCGCAACCTCGTCCGCAGCAAGATCACGCCCATGACGAATGACCGGCTCAAGGAGGCCATGCTCAAGGCCCAGGAGGAAATGTTCTCCTACGGGATCACCTCCGTGTTCTCCGCGGGCACCTCGGGCACGATGTCGAGCCTCCTGGAGACGAACCTCATGAAGGAGCTCTACGAGAAGGGTCAGCTCAAGGTCCGGATCTACAACACGATCAACGAGGGCGAAGACGCGAAGGCTTACTACAAGAAGGGCCCCGAGATCGGCCTCTTCGGAGACCGCCTGACGGTGCGCTGCATCAAGTTCTACGCCGACGGCTCCCTGGGCGCCCGCAGCGCGCTGCTGCTCGAGCCCTACAGCGACAAGCCCGGCCACATCGGCGTGGAGCGCACGGCATACAACGACCTGTACAAGGGCTTCTCGGAGGCCCGCAAGAACGGCTTCCAGGTGTCGACCCACGCCATCGGCGACGGCGCGAACCGCCGCGTCGTCGACCTCTACGAGAAGGTCCTGAAGGAGCAGCCCCTGAAGGACCACCGCTTCCGCATCCGAGCGGGTCGCGGGGCTGAAGATCATCCCGGCCATGCAGGGCATCCATGCCACCTCCGACAAGAACATGGCCGAGAACCGCATCGGGCCGGAGCGGATCAAGTTCGCCTACGCCTGGCGCAAGGTCATCAAGGCCGGCTCGGTCATCCCGAACGGCTCCGACGCGCCCGTCGAGCCCGTGAACCCCTACTGGGGCCTCTACGCCTCGGTGACGCGCATGGACAACGACGGCAAGCCCGACGGCGGCTGGTACGTCGGGGAAGCCATGACCCGCGAGGAGGCCCTGAAGTCCTTCACGATCTGGGCGGCCTACGGCCAGTTCGAGGAGAAGACCAAGGGCTCGCTCCAGAAGGGCAAGCTGGCCGACCTCGTCGTCATCGACCGCGACTACATGAAGATCCCCGCCAAGGAGATCAAGGACATCAAGGCGCTCCTGACCGTCGTGGGCGGCGAGGAGGTGTACCGCAGCCCCGAGCTGAAGTAACCCGGTCGGGCCCCTGCGTCCCGGCGCAAGCCGGGCGGGGGTCGCAGACAGGAAGGGAAGGCGAAAGGGGATCCTGCATGACGGACCGTCCATGCAGGATCCCCCTTTTTACGATTTGAGGGCCCGCTACGGCCCGTTTCCGACTGCCTGGACGTTCGCGCCCATCGAAGGGAGAAGCCACGATGAAACGCTCGAGATGCACCCGGATGCTGCTGCCGATCCTCACCGTCACGCTGCTGTGCTTCGCGTTGCCCGCCTGGGCGGATTCCGCCGGGGTCTCGAAGGCCGTCGACGATGCGGCCCCCGCGAGCCGGGTCATTTCCCAGAAGATCTGGGAGTACAAGGAGCAGGGCATGAAGGAGTTCAAGAGCTCCGCCCTGCTGATGGAGGAGCTGCGCAAGCTCGGCTTCACCGTCACCGGCAACCTCAAGGTCCCCGAGGATGCCTTCAAGGAAGGGGTCCTTCCGACGGCCTTCAAGGCCGAGCTCAAGGGCAAGGGGCCGGGGCCCACCGTGGCGATCATGCTCGAGTACGACGCCCTGTCCAACGGGCACGCCTGCGGGCACAACCTCATCGCTTCCTCGGGCTTCCTGGCCGCCGCGGCCCTGGCGAAGGTCATGGCTGCAACGCCGGGCCGGCTCGTCGTCGTCGGCACGCCCGACGAGGAAGGGGCCGTCGGGAGCGGCAAGGTCAGCCTTGCGGCGGGCGGGTATTTCGACGATGCCGACGTGGTCTTCATCACCCACCCCAGCGACCGCTGGAGCCTGGACCAGAGGCTTCTGGCGATGAAGCGGGCGGTGTTCACCTTCAAGGGCAAGTCGGCCCATGCCGCCGCGGCGCCCCACAAGGGGGTCAACGCCCTGCGGGCCGTCCTTCTGACCTTCAACTGCATCGACAGCCTCCGGGAGCACCTGCGGCAGGACATCCGCATCCACGGCATCATCAACAAGGGCGGCGAGCGGGTCAACGTCGTGCCCGATCTGGCGCAGGCCACGTTCCTGTGCCGGGCACTCGACACGGCGACGATGGAGGAGACCTACGGCAAGCTGGCCAACTGCGCGAAGGCCGCCGCCCTCGGGACAGGGGCGACCCTCGAGTTCGTGCCGCGCAAATACGGGCTGACGGCCTCCATCGCCGTGCCGCCTCTCAACGACACGGTGAAGAACAACCTGGCGGGGCTCGGCGTGGGCGCCGGCAGGCTCAAGGACTTCGACAGCCTGGCCTCGTCCGACCTGGGCAACGTGGGCTACCTCCGCCCGACGGTGAACCTCTGGTTCCAGATCGCGCCGGAGGGGACGGGGCTGCACACGGACGCCTTCCGCGAGGCGGCCAACTCCGACGAGGGGTGGAAGGCCGCGGTGATTGCTGCGAAGGCCGTCGCGCTGTCGGCCTACGAGATGCTCACGCAGCCGGCGAAGCTCAAGGCCGTCCAGGAGGCCTTCCGGGACGCGAAGGCGCGCGAGGGCAAATGAGGCGCCCCGGGGAACCGGGATGCCTTGCAGGAAAAACATGACGGTCGCAGCCCCCGGAGGAACGGGGGCTGCAGACCGGGGAGCATTGCTTCATGGACCCAAAGCAGAACCCGGCGTCCCCGATGACCGGCTCCGGCGCAACGGAGAGGCATCTCGTGCGCAGCCTCCAGGCGCGCCACATGTACATGATCGCCATCGGCGGCGCCATCGGCACGGGCCTGTTCCTCGCCAGCGGGGCGACGATCAGCCAAGCGGGCCCAGGCGGTGCGATGCTCGCCTACGCGATCATCGGCGTCATGGTCTACTTCCTGATGACGAGCCTCGGCGAGATGGCCACCTGGCTTCCCGTGTCGGGCTCCTTCGGGACCTACGCGGCCCGGTACGTCGACCCGGCCTTCGGGTTCGCCCTGGGCTGGAACTACTGGCTCAACTGGGCCACCTGCCTGGCCACGGAACTCGTGGCGGCGGCGATCCTCATGAAGTTCTGGTTTCCCGGCACGTCCGCCGCCCTGTGGAGTGCCGTGTTCCTGGTCCTCATCTTCGGGCTCAACATCCTCTCCACCCGGGCCTACGGGGAGAGCGAGTACTGGTTCGCGGGCATCAAAGTATCCACGGTAATCCTCTTCCTCGTCGTGGGCACCCTGATCATCTTCGGCCTCATCGGGGGGAAGTCCCCGGGGTTTTCAAACTGGGTCGTCGGGGACGCGCCTTTCGTCGGGGGGGTCGGCGCCATCGTGGCCGTCTTCATGATCGCCGGTTTTTCCTTCCAGGGGACGGAACTGGTGGGCATCGCCGCGGGCGAGAGCGCGGAGCCCGAGAAGAACATCCCCCGGGCGATCAACACCGTGTTCTGGCGCATCCTGATGTTCTACATCGGCGCCCTCGCGGTGGTGAGCTTCCTCATCCCCTACACGAACCCGAACCTGCTGAAGAACGACGTGACGGATTTCGCGGTGAGCCCCTTCACGCTCGTCCTCGAGGAGGCGGGTCTCGTCTACGCCGCCTCCCTGATGAACGCCGTCATCCTCACCTCGGTGCTCTCGGCGGCCAACTCCGGCCTCTACGCCTCGGCCCGGATGCTCTACGCCATGGCCCGGGAAGGAAAGGCGCCGGCGCTGTTCATGCAGCTCAACCGCCGCTCCGTACCGGTCAACGCCCTGCTCGTCACGGCCGCCTTCGGTTTCCTCGCCTTCATCACGTCGCTCGTCGGCGAGGGAACCGCCTACAGCTGGCTCGTCAATGTCACCGGCGTGATCGGGCTCATCGCCTGGCTGGGAATCGCCCTGAGCCACTACCGCTTCCGGAAGGCCTTCGTCGCCCAGGGCCGCGACCCGAAGGAGCTGCCCTACCGGGCCCTGTGGTTCCCCTTCGGGCCGATCTTCTCGCTCGTGCTCTGCCTGGTCGTCATCGGCGGGCAGGGCTGGGGCGCCCTGACGGGCGATGCGATCAAGTGGCACGACCTGGCGGTTGCCTACATCGGCGTGCCCGTCTTCGCACTCTTCTTCTTCGGGTACAAGCTCAGCCGGAAGACGAAGGTCGTCCCGCTTGCACAGGCCGACCTGAGCCGCGACCACTAGGCGGCGGCGCCGGGAATCGGGTGTCGGGTCTTGGGTCTCGGGAAAAAATGAAAGGGTCATCGCAGGGGCCAGGAAGGGGCGATCTGCGTGGGAAGCCTATGCTTGAAATCTGTGCGCTGCTGATCGCCGGCGTGGGCATCGGGTGGCTCATCCGCCGGCGGCGGTCCTGGGTGAGAGCGTCGGAGCGCCTCATGACGGGATTCGTGTACCTCATGCTGTTTCTGCTCGGGCTCGGCGTGGGCGCCGACCCGGAGATGATCCGCAACATCCGCACCCTGGGCCTCCAGGCGTTCGGCATCGCATTGTTCGCTCTGGCGGGGAGCATCGCCGCGGGGCTGATCTGCTCCCGGGTGGTGTTCCGGCGCCATGAAAGATAGCCTGATCATCCTGGGGTTCTTTGCTGCCGGTATCGCAGCCGGTCTCGGCTCGTGGACGCCGGACTGGCTGTGCACCGAGAAGGCCCCCCTCTACGCGCTCTATGCGCTCATCCTGCTCGTCGCCGTCGTGATCGGCGCGGACCCGCGCCTGGCGGACATCGTCGGGCTCATCCGGCCGTCGGTCCTGCTCGTGCCCGTCTTTGCCGCCCTCGGCACCCTCGCGGGGAGCCTCCTCTACGCCTGGCTGTTCGGCCAGCCGGGGCTTGCCGACACGCTCGCGATCGGTTCGGGGTTCGGCTACTACAGCCTCTCGAGCGTGCTGATCGGCCAGCTCTCCGGCAGGGACGCGGGCGTCGTCGCGCTGCTGTCGAACATCTCCCGGGAGATTTTCACCCTGCTGTGCACGCCCCTGCTCGTGCGCTGGTTCGGAAAGCTCGCGCCGGTCATGTCCGGCGGCGCCACCGCCATGGACACGACCCTCCCCGTGATCGCGAAATTCTCGGGCCGGGAGATGACGGTCATCGCCGTCATCAGCGGCCTCGTCCTGACGCTCGCCACGCCTGTGCTGATCTCGATGATCTACCGGTTCCTGTAACAGGGGACGATCCGTGGCGGAAACGAGAAAGGGGTTGCCGCCTGCGCAGCAACCCCTGAATCCATTATCTGGAGGCGGCAACCGGATTCGAACCGGTGAATAACGGTTTTGCAGACCGCTGCCTTAGCCACTTGGCTATGCCGCCGCTGTTGACTGGAGCGGGCGAACGGATTTGAACCGTCGACGTCTACCTTGGCAAGGTAGCACTCTACCGCTGAGTTACGCCCGCTCTTGCTGTGAAAGAGGAACAGATAATAGCAAAAGATGTTCTCTTGTCAATAAAAAATTACAGAGCTTTTTCCTCTTGAAAAACGGGCTCCAGTACGCTATAGGATGGCCACACGGGCGGTTAACTCAGCGGGAGAGTGCTACCTTCACACGGTAGAAGTCACTGGTTCAAATCCAGTACCGCCTACCATGAACGCCAAGGGCTGCGGCTTCGGTCGCAGCCCTTTTTTTGCCTGCCCGAGGGGCGTCAGGGGACCCGTCTCGTACGGCTGGGGCCGCGCGGGTCGTGCTGCACGGGGGGCTTTTCCTGCGGTTTCTGCAGCGTCTCGATCTCCTGCCGGATCTCCCGGGCGCGGTCGCTGTCGGGCGGGACCTGGCCGAGTGCCGCCCGGTAGTGGAAGAGGGCGCTGTCCTTCTTTTTCTTTTTCTTGAAGTAGGTCCCGAACCAGTAGTGCGACTCCCCGGGGTTGTTCAGCTGTCCGTACGCCGTGGCGAGGCCGTAGTAGATCTGATCATCGGCGATTCCCGCCGCGAGCGCCTTCCGGTACAGTTCGAGGGCCGTGAAATAATCGCCCGTCTGTTCGTAGGCCCTTCCCAGGTAGAGGACCGTCTCGGCGTCGGCATCGTTTGCCTGGTAGGCTTTCCGCAGAAACTGCACCGCGTCGGGGTAGTTGCCCGCGAGGTAGGCGATGATGCCGGCGTCCCGCAGGATCTCGGGGTCCTCCGGGGCGAGCCGCACCGCCGTGCGGATGTTCGCGTCGGCGTCCTTCGTGTTCCCCAGTTTTGCCTGCACGACGGCAATCCCGTACAGGGCGTTCACGTCGGAGGGGTTCTTCTTCAGCTCGTCGCGGAACCGGGTGAGAACCGGCTCGAGATTCCTCTCTTCCATCAGCATCTCGACCTGGATTCTCCGGAACCCGCCCACGATGCTCTCCTTGCCCTTGGCGGTGTAACGGGCTTCCAGGAGGCTGTCGAGGTAACGGATGCGGTCGCTCGTGCCCGGGTGGGTGAGAAAGTAGGAGGGAACCAGGTTGGAGTAGAACTCGTGGCGCCTCATGAGCTTCATGAAGTCCACCATGCTCTTCGGGTCGTACCCGGCCGCTGCGAGGTAGGCCATCCCGTAGCGGTCCGCCTCCTCCTCGTGTTCTCGGCTGTACTGGAGGGCCATCGTCTGGGCCCCCGCCATCGTGCCCATGGCCACCGCCGCTCCGGCGCCGCCCCCGCCGCCCAGAAGGGCGCCCGCGATGATGCCGGCAAGGGCCGCCATGTTGAGTTTCTGGGACTTCTCCATCATGGAGTTGATGTGGCGGGCGTTGGCGTGGGCGATTTCGTGGGCCATCACGCTCGCCAGCTCGCTCTCGTTTTCCGCCAGGGTGATGAGACCCCGGAAGACGTAGATGTATCCCCCGGGCGTTGCAAAGGCGTTGATCGCCGAGCTGTTGATGACGTTGAAGGTGAAATCAAAGGGGACCTGCTGCTGCTGGGCAAGGATCTGCGCCCCGATCCGGCGGATGTAGTCGACGACCTTCTGGTTCTTGGAAAGGGCGTTGGCCTTTTCGAGCTTTTCGTAGATCTCGCGGCCCAGCTTCTTCTCTTCCTCGATCGTGAGGCCCGCGGCACGTGCCGGCAGGGGGGAGGCTGACAGAAAAAAGAGGACTGCGACAAAGAAGGCCGCGCAGGCGCGATAGGGTGTCTTGCGGTGTGGTGTCATTGCAACCGGGGACCCCGCCCCGTCGGGCCGGGATCGAGGCCGAACTCCTTGCATGCCTCTGCCGGCCGAGGGGGCCGGGATGGCGATTCGCCGGTTATTATAGCCTCTTTTCGAGGGGAATCAAGCGGATGTTCCGGCCGGTGCCGGAGGATTGCTGTTGACAAGTGCCACTAGGTGGTATACATAGAGTCGCGGCTGAAGGGGGCATGACGGGCCGGTGCCGGATCAGCCGAGACTTTGATGAAGTGCCGGAGGCCCCGGTCGCCCGGCTTTACTCCCTGGTGTGCATTGCAGAAAAAAGAACGAATCCACTCGCGAACCATTACCGTCAATTCCTACGAGATCGATGACTCGTCCCTGCTGATCGAAGGCGAGTTGCTGGACGAGCGTTTCTTTCCCTCTTTTTACTACAGCCGAAGCGAGTTTCTGGACCCCGGGATTGTCCACGACATCCGGGTCGAGATGAAGGTGACCCTGCCGGAGCTCGAGATCACCGAGGCGCGCGCCGCGATGAGGAAGATCCCCATCGAGGAATGCCTCGGTGTGGAGTCGAGCGCCGGGAAGATCGTCGGCCTCAGGATCAAACCCGGGTTCTCCCGGGTTCTGAAAGAGAGGCTCGGCGGCACGGCGGGGTGCCTGCACATGGCGACGCTGATCTACCACATGGGGGCCGCCGCCGTGCAGGGGATGTGGGCCGCCCTGAGCCGGAAGCGGGAAGGGGGCGGCACAAGGGCGCTCGACTACGACCCGAACATCCTGAAGAACAGTTGCTGGCTGTGGCGGGAAGACGGGCCCTTCTTCGAGAACGTAAAAAACCTGCGGGGGGAAAGAGAGAGGAAAGCGTAGACGGTCTCATTGACGCGTTCACATGGCAACGAATCGTAAACTGGAAGGTTTCAACCGGAAACGCACTCTCTTCTACCACCTGCCTGCCGTCGGGTATGCGGCCCTGATTTTCGCGCTGTCCTCCACGACCCTGGACATCGAAGAACTGCGGCCCGTCCTGACCTTCGACAAACTTCTGCATCTGGCGGAATACTACATCCTCGGGTACCTGCTCATGAGGGTGTTCACGACATCCGGGGGGCCACTTCTGGCCGCGGGCCCGGCCACGGCGGCGATCCTCGTCGGGAGTGCCTACGGGCTGAGTGACGAGATCCACCAGTTCTTCGTGCCCGGCCGGGATGCCAGCCCGGTGGATTTCCTGTTCGATGCCGCAGGGGTCTCCCTGGCGGCGTTCACGTACCCATGGGTCCGTCGCCGGCTGGGACCGGTCAGGGTCCTGGAAGATCGAATCGAGGCAGAGGGACGCCGGCCTTGACGAAACGATACGTGGTGACTGTCGACGGGCCGGCCGGATCGGGCAAGAGCACGGTCGGCCGCCTGCTTGCCCGGGCGCTTGCCTACGTGTACCTCGACACGGGGGCCCTGTACCGCGCCGTGGCGCTGAAGGTCGGCCGCGCGGGCCTTGACGCCGCCGACCGGGCGGGCATTGCCGCCCTCTGCTGCGAAACGGCCGTCGAGCTTGTCGAGCGCGACGGGGTGACGCGGATCCGCCTGGACGGGCGGGACGTGACGGAACTCATCCGCACGCCGGAGATCAGCATGCTCGCCTCGACGGTGTCGGCCGTGCCCGAGGTGAGGCAGCGGCTGCTGGCGGTGCAGCGCGATGCCGCCCGCGCAGGCGGCATTGTGGCGGAGGGCCGTGACATGGGGACCGTCGTGTTTCCAGGTGCCGACGTGAAGTTTTTCCTCACGGCGGGCCCCGAGGAAAGGGGGCGCCGGCGCTGGCTGGAGCTTCGGGAGCGGGGCCACGCGGCGGATCTCGAGGACGTGATCCGGGACGTCGCCCGGAGGGACCGTCAGGACAGCGAGCGGGAGATCGCCCCGCTGCGCCCC
>JALOPC010000321.1 GCA_025454095.1 Syntrophales bacterium
GTGGACCAGGTCACCCCGCTCGAGGCCTTCGGGTGGTCCGCCTTCGACGAGCCGAACCTGCACACCCTCAATGCGACCGTGGCGGAACCGACCACGCTGATTGCCTTCGACGGGGAGACGCTGAAGGGCCTGATGAGCCGGGACCCGCAGATGGGATTGGAGATTATCAAAGGCCTGACCCGCCAGCTGGCTTCCTGCCTGAAGGAATCGCGCCTGCTGCTGATGAGCGAGCGGGCCCTGGCGTTCCTGACGAGCGGCACGGAGTACGCCTGATCCGAGGGGAAGCCGGGACTACCGGATCTCTTCCGGGGAATGATGGTGGTCGAGAATCTGCGCCTCTTCCCGGGGCAGCAGGGCCTTCAGCCCCGAGCAGAAGCAGGCGCAAGGGATCTCGCCGTCCACCGCGGGGAAGTCCGAGGGCCTGGCCAGGACGGTAATGCGGCTGCGCAGGGACTCCGGCAGCAGGCGGAAGAACGCCCGGTGCTCCCTGTAGAACTCGAAGGCCGCGAAGATGAGCGCGTAGCCCTTGAGCCGTTCCGGGTCCAGCGCGTCAGGC
The DNA here is from genome assembly GCA_025454095.1 of Syntrophales bacterium. GTDB lineage: Bacteria > Desulfobacterota > Syntrophia > Syntrophales > UBA2192 > UBA2192. Next base: position 557 of record JALOPC010000321.1, read on the forward strand.
GACTGCGTGACGTCGACGTGGCGGATCTCGTGATCGCCGGCGATACGGAACAGCGCCGGGATCATCTCCTTCTGCATCTCCCCGAGCGGGCCGAGGATCAGCATCGACGGCACGCGCTTGCCCCGCAGCTCGCTGCCCGACGGGGTATGGTGCAGCTTTGCGACTCGGACCATGGCGCCCCTCCTTTCCGTTGAAATTCAGTATACCATTTCCCGCGATTCCATACGATACTGACGGCGCACAAGGACCGATCCGAGGAGGGTTCCGTGGACAGGCGCAGATTGACCGTTCCCGTGGCAAAGGGCGAGGCCGTGTCGGCCGTCCTGGCCCTTCCGCCCGATCGGGGAAGGATGCGCGGCACGGGCGTGATCGTCGCCCACGGCGCCGGCAACGACATGGAGCATCCCCTGCTTGCCGCCTTCACCGACGGCCTGGCCGGGGCGGGCTACCCGGCGCTGCGATTCAATTTTCCCTACAAGGAGAAGGGGCTGAAGCTGCCCGATGCGCCCGGGATCCTGGAGGATGCGTGGGCGGCCGCCTGCCGGGTCTTCCGGGAGGAATCCGGTGTCGCCGCGGACCGTATCGTCGCCGCCGGCAAGTCCATGGGCGGCCGGATCGCATCCCAGATGGCCGCCGCGGGCGCGCTGCCTGCGGAGGGCCTGATCTTCCTGGGCTACCCCCTTCACCCGGAGGGCGACCCGTCGCGTCTCCGCGATGCCCACCTGTACCGCGTCGGGGTCCCGATGCTCTTCTTTGCCGGCACGCGGGACCGCCTCTGTGACCTGGCGATCCTTCGAGGCGTCCTGGGAAAGGTTTCGGCCCCCTGGAAACTCGAGCTCGTCGAAGGGGGCGATCATTCCTTCGAGCTTCCCAAAGCCATGGGCGTGCCGCAATCCGATGTCTTTGCCCGCATTGTCAAGACGTCGATCCGATGGCTGGAGGAGACCGTTGACGGGAACTGATGGAAGGAAAGAAGCGCCGCGGGCACCGGTCTATCGCGCGGCCGCAATCGGCCTGGCCCCCGTCTTCATCGCGCAGGGCCTCTACGTCCGGTGCGTGACGCCCCGGCTGCCCGAGCCCTCCGGCGAGCGATCCGGCGTGCAGGGCTCCGGGCCGTCCCTGGGCCTGCTGATCCTCGGCGATTCCGCGGCGGCGGGCGTCGGCGTGGCGACACAGGCCGAGGCCCTGTCGGGGCGGCTGGCCGCCGGGCTCGGCGAATCGTTCCGCGTCTGCTGGAAATTGACGGCCCGCACGGGGATGCGGGCGAGGGACGCCGTGGCCGAGCTCGAGGCGGCTCGGCCGGAGAGATTCGACGTCGCCGTCACCTCCATCGGGGTCAACGACGTCACCCACGGTACGGGGGAGGCGTCCTGGATCGACCGGCAGGGGCGGATGGTGGAGCTGCTGCAATCGAAGTTCCAGACGAGACACATCATCCTGTCGAGCGTGCCCCCGATGCATCTCTTCCCGGCCCTTCCCCAGCCTCTGCGGTGGTACCTGGGCGAGAGGGCGAAGCGGCTCAACCGCGCCCTGGAGGCGTTTGCGCGCTCCTGCGGGGCCTGCGAATTCGCGGCGCCCGACTTTCCCATGGAGCCGGCGACCATGGCGGCCGACGGGTTTCACCCCGGGGCGCGGGCCTATTCCCTCTGGGCCGCCCACGCGGGGGGCATCATCCGCCGCCGCCTGCGGCAGGCGGCGCCCGGGCCCTCGCGACACGCCTGACGCTCCAGAACCGCGGGACGATCACGCGTCATGTGCCGCGCAAGCACCCGTTCTATTTCGCGAGCGCCTTCAGGGCCTTCCTGTCGTTCTCCGTCTTGAAGATGATGGTCATCTTGCCTCCCTTGGGAGGGCTTCCGTACAGGTAGTAGATGTCGATCCCCGAAGTGGCGATTTTCCGGGTCGCCTTGTGCAGCTCGCCCACCTTGTTCGGCACTTCCAGGGCAAGGGCGTCCTCGATCTCCACCTTGGCTCCCAACTTGGCGAGCGCCTTCTTCGCCTTCGCGTTGTCGTCGGTCACGATCATGAACGACGCTTCCAGCTCCTCCCACCCGTACGCGGTGATGGCCTCGATGTTGACCTTGGCCTTTACGAGTGCCTCCGTGATCTCCATCAGCAGTCCGACGTTGTTGGGCATTGTAAAACTGAGCTGCTTCACCTTGCTCGCCTTGGCCATGTTCCGTCCCTCCTTGATGGTGATTTCTGAGTCCCTGGTCCTTCGTAAAAAAACCCTGCCTTCGCCGGAAAGCAGGGTTTCATGCTCGCTCGGGGCCCCCTGGAGTCTGTGCTGATTCGTTGGGTAGGAACCGACGGGCCGACATGTTCCTTTGTAACGAATGGGCGGCCCGGTTGTCAAGGAAGGAAGCGGAACCCGGTTCAGCACTGCCCTGATCTTTCGCACAGCACTGCCGGGATATTTATGCGTTTAGAGGGGGGGAGGGCGCCGGCTCAATCCGGATAGATCGGGCCGCAATCGGGATCGTACCAGTACCGATCGCTTTCGGGCGTTTCGCGGCCGGGTGTTTTCTTTTCTTTGGGGGGCTTGCCCTGTTTCTCTTCTGACTTCTCGCGCTTCTTCTCCATGCGATTCATTGTCTCAAGGGATTGCGAGATTGCGTACTCGAGCAATCGGTAAAGGGCGCCTCATCGGAAAGGAGGTGCTTGACCGCCGGCATTCCCGGCATGCTTTCAACTATTCGATCCGTTCGGCTCCCGCGGGCCGATGTCCAGGCCTGGGAAAAGAGGGGACGCCTCATGGGTGGTAGAGAACGGCCACCACGGATTGTTTCGGCTTTCCGTCATGCGGCGATCGGGAACAGGGGATCTTCCCAGGCATCCGGCGCCGCGTGATCCAGCCAAGCATGGTAGCCCTCGATGGCCTGGGCCTTCCGTTCGATGGCGTAATAGCTGGTCCCCTGCACCGGTTGCAGGATGTCCGCGGAGAGTTGCGGCGCATCGTAGAGATAG
>JALOPC010000322.1 GCA_025454095.1 Syntrophales bacterium
TGGCCGAGAGGGAGGGCCGCGGCGCGGGCTCGGTGACGGTGATGCCCGACTCCCCGCTGGGGCTGCCGACGGACCGTATCTTCCCGGAGCCGCTGACCGCCCTGCGGAAGGCCGGCAGGCGCATGAGCGAAATCTCCTCGCTCGTGGTGACGGAGGAACCCCGGGGCATTCCGCCCGAACTGGCCATGCACCTCTACCGGCTGGCCCACCTGGCGGGCGTGCACGTCCTGGGGAGCACCGACCTCATCGCCTCCGTCATGGCCCACCACGGGGACTTCTACTCGCGCTTTCTGCTTTTCGACGAGGTTTCCCCGGAGCCCCGGTTGAGCCCGAAGACGGGGCAGAGGGTCACGTACGCGCGGCTCGACCTCGAGACGATGAAGGAACGCTACCGGGAGCGTTACGAGAGGGTCTCGGGCCGGCGCAACCTCTACCGGTGGTTCTTCCAGAACGAGGACGAGCCGGCCATCCTCGGGTGGCTGCGCGACGGCCGGCGGCCCATGACGACGGACGAGCTTTACTACTTCGGCGCGAAGAGGACGAACATCCTCGCCCGGGCCGGCCATGAGGTCATCGCCCTCCTCGAGGCGGAATACCGCAAGGCGGGCGCTTCGGAAACTTGATTGCACGGTTTCTTGCGGGACGGTACCGCATGATCCATGCCGGCCGGCTGTTGCGCACGAAGGTGGGAAGATAGGAAGTTAGGAAGAGCGGCAAAAAGGAAGAGGGAGTCGGAATCCCGGAAAGTGCAGAGAACCATGTGGGAGCAACTCGTCGACCGGCAGAAGGGGATCGTCAACTTCACCGATGAACTGACCGAGGCCATCGGCCGCACCCGCGTGCTCGTGGCGGGCGCCGGGGGCAACGGCGTCGTCCTCGACTTCCTGGTGCGCACGGGATTCCGGCATTTCGTCGTCATCGATTTCGACGTTGTCGAGGCCACCAATCTCAACCGCCTGCCGTTTCTGCCGGATGCCGTGGGAAAGACGAAGGCCGAGGCCTGGAAGGAGTACCTGCAGGCGGTCAACCCCGGCTGCGAGGTGACCGCCCACTGCCGCAAGGTCACCAAAAACGACGAGGCCTGGCTTGCCGAGGTCATCGCCGGGGTCGACATCGTTGCCCTGGGCATGACGGACATCGAGCCCAACTTCCTGATCCCCCGCGTGTGCCACCGTCTTCGCAAGCGCATGGTCGTCGGCCCGGGAACGTCGAACTGCTGGGCCGTGAGCACCCTCACCCACGAGGGGACCGTCTCCCTGGAGAGCGTGGGCGGTTTCGGTACGGAAGGCATCGACGCCCGCGAGATCGACTACAAGGCCATCCTGCCCGCCTTCATGCGGATCTACATGTTTCCCGGCCGCACCGAGAGGTTGACCCCCGGGACGCTGCAGAAGGTCCAGCGCGGCGAGATCGCGCCGCGAAACGGCAAGATCTTCGTCTCCATGGTCAACGCGGCGGCCTGCTGGGAGATCGTGAAGAACACCGCCGTGCTCAACGGCATCCCCCTTCAGAACACGAGAGTGATCGAGTTTCCCGTCGTGCAGGTCTTCGACCCCTTCCGCGGCAGCGCCTACTACTGGGACGCGGCGAAGAACCGGATCGGGATCCCGAACTGGCTGACGGGAAAGATACGCTGGGTTCCCTTCAAGCACTGAGGAAGACCGACTCATGAAGCGTGCCGGCCTGCTCTTCGCCCTGCTCTGTGTCATGGCCTCTCCCGGCGTCCCGCCCGCCCTCGAGGCCGATCCGCTCGACAGGCTCTTCGAACAGACCCGCGTCAAACGAGAGGATGTGCGGGTCGACTTCCCCGGCGCCGCATCGGTGCCCCTTTTCGATGCCCACAATCACCTCAATGCGGACGTGCAGTGCGAAACCCTTGTCTCCGACATGGACCGGGCGGGCGTGAGGAGCATGGTCCTCATGCCGCGGCTCTACACCAAACCCTCGGACGGGGGCCGCGCCACGGACGAGCAGGCCCTCGAGTGCGCCCTGCGCTTCCCGGGGCGCTTCATCCCCTTCATCGGCGGGCAGCGAGACGAGATGGGGCCGCTTCGCCGCACCTGGAGCGACCCGCAGGAGAGGCACCACCTGCTGTGGGGCATGGAGGAAAAGCTCAAGACCGCTCCATACCGCGGTCTCGGGGAATTCATCCTCGTGCATCACGCCTACAACGTCCCGGCGAGCACGCAGACCGGCGGGGAGCTTCGCATCGCCGCCGATCAGCCCCTGATGATCGCGATCGCGGGGCTCGGGGCGAAGTACCGCGTTCCCGTGCTGTTTCACGCGGAAGCCGAACCGGACGCGGTCGAGCCGGTGCACCGCCTGTTCAAGGCGGCGCCGGACACGAAATTCATCTGGGCGCACAACTGCGGGCGCGGCAGCGCCGGCCAGGTGAGGGGCTTTCTCGAGGCGTACCCGAACCTCCTGTGCGACCTCGGGGGCATGCACAACGGCCCCCGCACCCGCGGGGGCTACGGCACCTATTGGCCGCGGAAGACCCCGTGGATCCACCTCGTTATGGACGAAAACGGAAGGGTCCTGCCCGATATGAAGGCGCTCTTCGAGGCGTTCCCGGAGCGGTTCGTCATCGGTGCGGACAACGCCCACACGCCCGCGAAGAAGTGGTACGGCTACCACATGGCCATCTTTCGCATCATGCTGGCGCAGCTCTCGCCGCCGGCAGCCCGCCGGATCGCCTTCGAGAACGCCCGGGCCCTCTTCGCAGGGCCCGGCGCGGCGAAATGAGGGGACCGGCGATCCGGCATATTCCATCGCCT
>JALOPC010000049.1 GCA_025454095.1 Syntrophales bacterium
CTCGGGCCCGCCCGTGATCGTCTACACCTCCCTGCAGGCCTGGACGAAGGACCAGATCAAGGTGACCCTCCAGGGGTTCTTCATCATGTCGGGGCTGCTCATCGGCGTCTTCCACGCCGCAAGCGGGCTCGTCACGGACGGGGTGATCCGCAACTTCCTCGTCTCCGTCCCGACGCTCCTGGCGGGGACCTGGGCCGGTTCTCTGCTCTACGGGAAGTTCAGGGAGGACGGCTACCGAAGGGTCATGCTCGTATTGCTGGGGGCCCTGGGGGTGTTCACGCTGGCGAGGGCCCTGTGATCCGCTTCGCGGAGGGTATCGGGTAACGGGACTCGGGTATCGAGCCATGGATTGATTCCTTTTCCTTCCCGAGACCCTAGACCCTATACCCGAGCCCCGTCTTTTGTGCTTGACAGCGCCAGGAAACTTATGTATTAAAACACCTTTCAGATTGTACCTGCAAGGAGGAACGTCGTTTGGCTACACATCGTTCGGCGGAAAAAAGAGACCGGCAGAACAAGAAACGCAAGGTCCGTAATGCGTCCGTAAAATCGCAGACGAAGACCGAGATCAAGAAGGTGCTCGCTGCCGTGGAAGGCAAGGAATCGGAGAACTCCGAGAAAGCCCTCAAGAGCGCCATCAAGGTCATCAAGAAGGCCGCCTCCAAGGGCGTTTACCACAAGAACAACGCCTCCCGCAAAGTCTCCCGCCTGACGCGGAAGGTCGCCTCCCTGAAAAAAGCGTAGAACAGCGGAAGAGCGGAACATCGGAAGCGCGGAAAAAGCAAAAGCCTGAAGGCAAATTCTTCAGGCTTTTTTGTTCTTAACTTCCCAGTTTCCGATCTTCCTAACTTCCAGGCCGCGAGGCCTTGGCGCGGAGCGCCACTCAGAATCCCGACATCAGATTCCGGTACGCCTTTTCGGCCATGTCGCCGGATAGCTTCTGGAGGGCTGCCTGCTTGTTGGTCGACGTGGCGTTGGGGTTGGCCTGGTCGACGCGGTAACTCTCGTTGCCCGTGAAATTCGCCACGCTCCAGAGTTTTTTCCCCGTTTTGCGCTCCTCGAACGCGAGATTCAGAACCATGATCGCGCGGCTTTCCGTGGCCTTGTCGTATCGGTCGTAGGCGACGTAGGAGGTGGAGAGGGCGGAAAGGGTTCCCTTGAGAATGGCATCGGCCGTCTCGCGGCTGTTGGCGAGACGGAACCGGGAGCTTTTCCGGAACTGATCCTCGAAGCCGCTCCGGAGGTAGATCTCCACGTAGGGTTCGCTCGTCGAGTTGACCAGGTTGTCGATGAAGACGGTCCTGAGCCCGCTGTCGATCCACTCCCCGCCGGGCGAGAACCGGTACCCGCACCCCGCAATGGTCACCGCGATCATTGCAAAAAACAGCAGCACGAGGCATTGTCGTCTCGTGCCGGCTGCTGTCCGTCTTTTCATTTTCTTTTACCCTGAACCCTATTTCACGACAATATTCACCAGTTTTCTCGGCACGGTGATGACCTTGACGATTTTCACCCCTTCGAGGAACTTCTGCGTCTTTTCGTCCGCCAGGGCCATCTCCTTGATCTTCTCCTCCGATTCGTCGGCGTTCACCGTGATGCGGCTGCGAAGCTTCCCGTTGACCTGGACGACGATCGTCAGTTCCTCTTCCGACGTCAGCTCCGGATCAAAAGAGGGCCAGGGCACGGCGGAGAGCCCCCCCTGGTTTCCCATCATCTGCCAGAGCTCTTCCGTGACGTGGGGAACGATGGGTGCCAGCAGGACGATCACGGTCTCGACGGCCTCCCGGATGACCGCCAGGGCCGCCTTGTCGTCTTTTCCGGGCCGAGCAACCTGGTAGACGAGGTTGACCAGTTCCATGACGGCGCTGATGGCCGTGTTGAAGTGGAAACGGTCCTCGATGTCCGTCGTCACCTTCCGGATCGTCTGGTGCGTCTTTCTGCGCAGCTTCTTGAAGTCGTCGTTGAGATCCTCCGACCCCGTCAGGGGCGGGGCCTCCTGGATATCCTCCAGATAATCCATCGCCAGCCGCCAGACCCTGCCCAGGAAGCGGAAGGACCCTTCCACGCCCTGGTCGCTCCACTCGAGGTCCTTCTCCGGCGGGGCGGCGAAGAGGCAGAACATGCGCGCCGTGTCGCAGCCGTACTTTTCGATGAGGTAGTCCGGGTCGATGACGTTCTTGAGCGACTTGGACATCTTCTCGGTCTTGCCGACCGCGATCGGCTTGCCGCACTTCTTGCACGTCGTATCCTCGACCTCGTAAGGGAAGAGGAATCCGTGCTCGGCGCACTTCGTAGTTTCCTTGCAGACCATGCCCTGGGTCAGCAGGTTCGTGAAGGGCTCGTCGATCCCCAGCACGCCGAAGTCCCGCAGTACCTTCGTGTAGAACCGGGAGTAGAGCAGGTGCAGGATGGCGTGCTCGATCCCGCCGATGTACTGGTCCACGGGGAGCCAGTAGTCCATGGCCTTGCGGTCCAGGCCGGGCTTCACGTCGCAGTGGGGCGAGGCGAAACGGTCGAAGTACCAGGAAGACTCCACGAAGGTGTCCATCGTGTCCGTCTCGCGCCTGGCGGGGCCTTTGCAGCCCGGGCAGGTGGTGTTCACGAAGGTGTCGATCCGGGCCAGGGGGGAGCCTCCCTCGCCGGTGAACTCCACGTCCTTCGGGAGCACGACGGGCAGGTCCTTTTCCGCCACCGGCACGGTCCCGCACGTCGAGCAGTACACGACGGGGATCGGGGCGCCCCAGTAGCGCTGGCGGGAGATGCCCCAGTCGCGCAGGCGGTACTGAATGGTCTTCTTCCCCTTTCCGATGGACTCCAGGTGCGCCGCGATGGCCTCCATGGCGGCCGTGTTCTTCATCCCGTCGAAGGGGCCCGAGTTGACCAGGATCCCCTCGTCGACATAGGCCTCTTCCATGGTTTCCACGTTGAGCGCCCTCTTCGGGTCCTGGATGACGACGATCAGGGGCAACTTGTACTTCTTGGCGAATTCGAAGTCGCGCTGGTCGTGGGTCGGGACGGCCATGACGCAGCCCGTGCCGTAGTCGGCCAGGACGAAGTTGGCGGCATAGATGGGCATTTTGCGGCCCGTCACCGGGTTGAGACAGTAGGCATCCAGGAAGACGCCCTCCTTCTCGTAGTAGTCGGAGGTGCGCATGAGCTTGTCCTGCTTCTTGACCTTCTCCACGTACTCCATGACATCCTTTTCGATGGGCTTGCCCTTGGCCAGCTGCATCACGAGCGGGTGCTCGGCGGCCACGAGCATGAAGGTGGCCCCGTAGATCGTGTCCTGCCTCGTGGTGAAGACCCGGATGGGCTCGCTGCCGTCGGCCATGGGGAAGGTGATCTCCACGCCGTAGCTCTTGCCGATCCAGTTCTTCTGCATGGTGATGACGCGCTCGGGCCATCCCGTGAGACGGTCGCAGCACTCCAGCAGCTCCTCCACGTACTGGGTGATCCGGAAGAACCACTGGGAGAGGTGCTCCTCCTTCACCTCGGAGCTGCAGCGCCAGCACTGCCCCGCCTCGACCTGTTCGTTGGCGAGCACCGTCTGGCACTTCGGGCACCAGTTGACGGACGACTCCCTCTTGTAGACAAGGCCCTTCTCGTACATCCACAGGAAGAAGAGCTGCTCCCACCTGTAGTAGGTCGGCTCGCAGGTCGAGATCTCGCGGTCCCAGTCGTAGCTGAACCCCATGCGCTTGAGCTGGACCTTCATGTTCTCGATGTTCTCGTTGGTCCACTTGGCGGGGTGAATCCCGTGGTCGATGGCGGCGTTCTCGGCGGGCATGCCGAAGGAGTCCCAGCCCATGGGGTGCAGGACGTTGAAGCCGCGCATGTGCTTGTAGCGGGCGACCACGTCGCCGATGGTGTAGTTGCGCACGTGCCCCATGTGGATGCGGCCCGAGGGGTAGGGGAACATCTCGAGGAGATAGTATTTCTTTTTCCCCGGGTCTTCGGTGACCTTGAAAATCTCTTTCTCTTCCCAGAGCTTCTGCCACTTCTCCTCGATCTGGTGCGGGCGGTATCTCGTCTCCATGGCGTTCTCCTCGCGGTATCCCTTCAGGTTACGTCAAAAAGGCGTAGCACAGGGGGCGGTATCTTTCAACGCTATTTTTTCCAGAAGTCGGGGACGAGGAGGACCAGGACGGTGTAGATCTCGAGGCGCCCGAGGAGCATGCAGACCGAGAGGATCCACTTGGCCGCCTGGGGCAGCTCGGAGTAGGTCGAGGAGGCGTTGACGAGCCCCAGGCCGGGGCCGACGTTGCCCAGCGTGGCCGCCACTCCCGAGATCGACGTGACCATGTCCACGCCGAGCAGGGTGAGCGCCAGCATGGCCGCCATGGCGATGGCGATGTAAAGGAAAAAGAAGCTGCGAATGCTGGAGACAATCTCCGGCGGGACGGCGACTTTCGCGATCTTGACGGAGATGACGGCGTGGGGGTGGATCAGGCGGGTGAGTTCGATGAAGGTCTGCTTGATGACGACCATGAACCGCAGGCACTTGATGGCGCCCCCCGTGGAGCCGGCGCAGCCGCCGATGAACATGAGCAGGACGAGGATGAACTTCGACGGCGCGGGCCACTGGTCGAAGTTGTAGGTGGCAAATCCCGTCGTCGTGATGATGGAGACGACCTGGAACGCCGCGCGACGGAGGGATTCCCCCAGGCTGCTGAAATAGTGGAACCGCAGATCGAGGGTGATGAGTGCCGTCGCGACCAGCACGATGGCCCCGTAGAAATGGAATTCGGGGTCCCTGAAAAACGACTTTGCGTCCCCCTTGAAGAGCCGGTAGTGGAGAGTGAAATTCATCCCGGCGACGAACATGAACACGATGATGACGATTTCGATGTAGAGGCTGTTGAACTGGGCGACACTCGCGTCGAAGGTGCTGAACCCGCCCGTCGCCATGGTGGCGAAGGCATGGCAGACGGCGTCGAAGACGCTCATGCCCCCCAGCCAGAGAAGGACGATCTCCACGGCCGTGATGGCCACGTAGACGAGCCACAGGTTCTTGGCCGTCTCCGTGATGCGGGGCGTGATCTTGTCCTTCACGGGGGAGGGGATCTCCGCCTTGAAGAGCTGCATGCCCCCGACGCCGAGGATGGGGAGGATGGCAATGGAGAGAATGATGATCCCCATGCCGCCCAGCCACTGGGTGAGGGCCCGCCAGAAGAGAATCCCCTTCGAGGCCCTGTCGAGATTCGAGATGACGGAAGCCCCTGTGGTGGTGAAGCCGGACATGGTCTCGAAGAAGGCGTCACAGAAGGTCGGCACCACCCCCGAAAAAAGGAAGGGGAGCCCCCCGAAGGCCGAGGCGAGAACCCAGGCGAGGGTCACAATCACGAACCCCTCGCGGTGGGACAGGCTGATCCGCTCCCCCGTCCTCGGGATGAGGACGTACATCAGCAGGCCCGCTCCCATCGTGACGAGGGAAGCCAGCCCGATGGCCGTCCACGCCGCCTCGTGCAGCATCGCGGAGATGACGAAGGCCGGCAGCATCGCCGCCCCGATCATCAGGACGAAGATCCCGAGGATGTGGAAGATGTTTCGCAGGTTCATTCGAAATATTCCAGCTTGACCATGAGGATCTTCTCCACCTGCGGGATGGACGAGCGGAAGGTGAAAATGATGACGTGGTCGCCCGGCGCGATGACGGTGTCGCCCCCGGGAATGATCATCTCCTCGCCCCGGATGACGGCGCCCACGATCGTGCCAGGCGGGAAGGAGACGTCCTTGACGGCCTTGCTGGTGATTTCGGAGGTGGCCAGGGCCACGACTTCGAAGGCCTCCACCCGCTCGTCGTGGAGCGGGGCCGCCGAGATGATCTTGCCGCGCCGGACGTAGTGGAGGATCTTGCTGATCGCGGCGTGCCGCGGGTTGATGACCCCGTCGATGCCCACCTTGGCGACAAGCGGCATGTACTCCACCCGATTGATGAGGGCGATGGTTTTCTTCACGCCCAGGCGCTTTGCCAGGAGCGCCCCCAGCACGTTGTCCTCCTCGTCGTTCGTGACGGCGGCGAACACGTCCATGTCCCGGATGTTCTCCTCCATGAGGAGATCCTGGCTCGTCCCGTCCCCGTGCAGGACGACGGACCTGTCGAGCTTCTCCGAGAGGAACCGGCAGCGGTCCTTGCGCTTTTCGATGATCTTCACCGCGAGGCCCTTGTCCTCGAGCGCCTCGGCGAGCATCCGCCCCGTGTTGCCGCCGCCCATGATGACGATCCGCTTCGCCGGGTCCGTCTTCCGGCCGAAGATCCGGAGCAGATCCTTCGCCTGCGCCGTATCGGCGATGGCAAAGAAGAAGTCGTTCTCCCGGATGACGGAGTCCCCCTTCGGCTCGATGAGCATGTCGTCCCGGATGATGGAGGTGATGATCATCTTGCTGCCGGGGTGTGTCTCCCGCAGCTGCTGGAGGGTCTTGCCGGTGACGGAGCTGTTCTGGACGGGAAAGCCGATGAGCTTGATGCGGCCGTCGTGAAAATCCGTCACCTCCGTCGCGCCGGGGAATTCGATGAGGTCCAGGGCGATCTTGACGGCTTCCCGCTCCGGGTTGATGCAGAGGTTGATGTTGAGGCGGTCCTTGTCGAAGATGCCCGCGTACTCGTCGAGTTCGGGGTTGCGGATCCGGGCGATCTTGAAGGAGACGCGCGATTGCGTCGATGCGAGCAGGCAGGCCACCATGTTGGCTTCGTCGCTGTCGGTGACGGCGACGACCATGTCGGCTTCACTGAGACCGGCCTTCTTGAGGATTTCGGGACTGCTGCCGCTGCCGTGGAGCGTCATGACGTCGAGGGTCTCTGCAAGTTCCTTGAGCCTCTCCTCGTTCCGATCGATGAGGATGACGTCCTGTTTTTCTTTGGAGAGGATGTCGGCGATGTGATACCCGACCTCCCCCGCCCCGATGATGATAACCTTCATGGGTTCTCCCCGCCGGTTCCGTCTATTCGCCGATCGGAAGGGCCTCTCCCTCCCGCGCGATGCGGATGTCGATCTGGACCTTGTCTTTGACGTTGAGCCGCAGCTTGTGGATCCCCAGCAGGGTTTTCTGGAAGAAGGACTCGTCGGACAGCAGGCAGGGGGTTGCGGCGGCGAGGGTCTGGAGGTCGCCGGACAGGAACTCGAACATGCCCGTCGTGAAGAGGGTGGTCATCTCCGCGACCTCGAGGAGCGACCGGTCTGCGGCGGGGACCTCGACGGCGAAATCGTAGCAGTGCATCCGTACGGCCGTTTCTGCCATGCGGGCCCCGGCGTCCCGCAGGGTCTCGTAACTCAGATCCCGGCGCTTCCCGAGCCCGAACAGGACGATCTTCTGCGGGGGGATGCGCCGCTGCGAGTCGATGAGAACCCTCTCCGAGAAATCGCCCCGGATCCTTCCCTCGGCGATCAGCCTCGACACGAGGCCGTTGAGGCGCCAGTCCACGAACCCCCCGTTTCCCCGGGGGGGGCGCTCGTCGGAGAAGAAGCCCAGGACCAGGCACTCATGCCGGAGCCGGTCCAGACTTTCCGTTGTCACCTTGATCTGCATGGTCCTTCAGCAGTTTCGAGTACAGGGCATCGAGAATGCCGTTGATAAAGGAACCCGAGTTTTCCGAGCCGAATTCTTTGCCGAGGTCGATGGCCTCGTTGAGGGCCACCTTGGGGGGGATCCCCCGGCCGTAGAGGAGCTCGTAGACGGCGAGCCGCAGGATGTTGCGGTCGACCCTGGCCATTCGCTCGAGGGACCAGTTCTCCGAGCATGTGCTGATCATGCGGTCGATCGCCTCCCGGTGGGCCCACGTCCCCTCGACGAGCTCCGAGGCGAACTCGCGGGCCTCCGCGGGCGCGTTGAAGTGATCCCAGAAAAGCCCGATGGCCTCCCTGGGATCGATTCTCAGGACATCGAGCTGATAAAGAACCTGCAAGGCAATCTCTCTTGCCTTTCTTCTGAGACGCATGACATTTCCTGCCGGGCCCTGTCGCCCGGCGGCCGGACCGCAAGCGGCCTTCGACCTGCCGGGGGCTGCCCGGGACTCGCCTTTACATTTTTCTGAACAGATCCACCATCTCGATGGCCGACAGGGCGGCATCCCACCCCTTGTTGCCGGACTTGGTGCCGGCCCGTTCGATGGCCTGCTCGATCGAATCGGTGGTCAGCACCCCGAACACGATGGGGACCTCCGTCTCCAGGGCCGCCTGGGCCACCCCCTTGGAGACCTCGGACGCGACGTAGTCGAAGTGGGGCGTCGCCCCCCGAATCACCGCGCCCAGGCAGATCACGGCGTCGAACTTGCCCGTCTTGGCGATTTTCTTGGCCACCAGCGGGATCTCGAAGGCCCCGGGGCACTTGAAGATCCGGATGTCCTGCTCCCGGGCGCCCGCCCGGACGAGCCCGTCCAGGGCGCCGTCGATCAGCTTGCCGCTGATGAAGTCGTTGAACCGGCTCGCCACGATGGCGAACTTCATCCCCTGGGCAACGATTTT
>JALOPC010000323.1 GCA_025454095.1 Syntrophales bacterium
ATCGCCACGATACCGATGGGGATGTTGATGAAGAACACCCAGTGCCACGACCAGTTGTCGGTGATCCAGCCGCCCAGCAGGGGCCCGATGACGGGGCCGATCATGATGCCGATCCCGAAGATGGCCATCGCCGTGCCGTGCTGGTGCCGCGGGAAGGTTTCGAGGAGGATGGCCTGCGAGATGGGCTGCAGCGACCCGCCCGAGAGCCCCTGGACGATGCGGAAGAAGATGAGGGCCCGCAGGCTCCACGAGGCCCCGCACAGAAAGGAACTGATCGTGAACAGGGCGATGGAGAAGAGCAGGAATCGCTTGCGGCCGAAGAAACGACTCAGCCAGCCCGTCATGGGGATGACGATGGCGTTGGCCGCCAGGTAGGAGGTGATCGCCCAGGTCGACTCGTCGATCCCCGCCGAGAGGCTGCCCCGGATGTGGCCCAGGGAGACGTTGACCACGGAGGTGTCGATGATCACCACCAGCGTGGGCAGCATCACCGTGACGGCCACGAGCCATTTGTTCATGACGCCCCCGGGGTGCTCAGCGCTCGATGAGGATCGTGGGGACGACGGACATCCCCACCCGCAGCAGGTGATCCGGGTCGCTCCCCTCGTCGAGGGAGATCCGGACGGGAATCCGCTGGACGATCTTGACGTAGTTGCCGGTGGCGTTTTCGGGCGGGAACAGGGAGAACACGGAGCCCGTGCCGGCCATGATGCTGTTGACCCGTCCGCGGAAGGTCTTGCCGGGATAGGTGTCCACCTTGAACTCGACCTTCTGCCCCGGCCGGACGTCCTTCAGCTCCGTCTCCTTGTAGTTCGCGGTGACCCAGATCTTCTCCTGCGCCAGCGGCACGACGGCCAGCAGGGGCTGCCCCGCCTGGATCTGGTTTCCCACCTCGGCGCTGCGCTTCGTGACGTACCCCTCGGCCGGGGCGGCGATCTTCGTGTAGCCCAGGTTCAGCTTCGCCTTCTCGACAAGGGCCTCCTTCTGCTGGATGAGCGCCAGCTGCGGTCCCGCGGCTGCCTCCAGCTGAACGATGAGCGCCTTCTGCGCCTCCACGGAACCCTCGAGGCGGGTGACGTTCTCCCGGGCCGATTTCACCTGGGCGATGGCGACGTCGTTGTTCGTCCTTCGCTGGTCGTAGTATTCCTGGGTGACGATCTGCTCCTTGATGAGGGGCTCGGCCCGCTTCAGGTCCGCGTCGGCCTTCCAGGCAAGCGCCTCCTGGGCTTTGAGGGCGGCGCGGGCGGCGTCCAGGGACGCGCGGATCTCGACCAGTTGCTTCCCGGCCGTCGCGACGCGGCTGCGGACCTCGGTGAGCCGCGCCCTCTCCATCTCGAGGTTGGCCTGGGCTTCCTGGAGGACGACACGGTGATCCACGGGGTCGATCTCGATGATCGGGTCGTCCTTCTTCACGAGCTGATTGTCCTTGACGTGCAGGGCGAGCACCGTACCGGACACCTTGGAGGCCACGATGTGGATGTGCCCGTCCACGAAGGCGTCGTCGGTGGTGACGTGGGTGCGGCGGTACTCGAGAAAGAAGAACAGCGCCACGACGCCCACGATCAGGACAACCGTAAGAACCCCGAAGGCCACATTGCGTTTCTGCAGATTGCCCAGTGCCATCCGTTGCGTCTCTCCCCCTCCCGGATTTCGTGCGCCTTGCTCCGGCGCACCCACCCCAATGCTATGCCGAGATGCGTAAAACATAAACGGGGAAGATGCAAGAAAAATCCCCCCTTCATCCCCCTTTATGAAAAGGGGGAAAGAGGGGGATTTTATTGACCCCAAAGGGCATCTTGTCCGGGGTATTGGGTATCGGGTCTGGAAGAACACATAAAAAAGGGGAAGGTAAGTACGAGACTCACCTTCCCTTCTGTTGTTTTTACCCTATACCCTATACCCTATCCCCGATACCCTATACCCCTCGTCATGCCTTCGCCTTCCGGGCCGGCGGCTTGTAGCTCATGGCAAGGACGAATCCGCAGAGCAGGAGACCCGCCGCCACGTAGAGGGCCTGGCCGGGGATCTGGGCGAAGACCAAGGGCCCCACGACGCCTGCGCAGCCCCATGCCGTCAGCATGATGCCGTAGACCTTCCCGATGTAGCCGGGGCCGAAGGAGTCGGCCGCGAAGGGGGGCATCGTGGCGAACCCGCCGCCGTAGCAGGCCAGCAGGTAGCACGCGGCGATCGTGAACATGAGCTGGTTGCTGATCTGCGGCAGGAAGATGTAGAGGGCCGCCTGGCTGGCGAACATGGTCATGAAGACCATCTTGCGCCCGATCTTGTCGGAGAGCGACGCCCAGAAGAGACGCCCGAGGCCGTTGAAAATCGAGGCGATGGCGAGGATCGTGCCGCCCGCGATGGCCAGGTCGGCGGCGGAAATCCCGGGCGATCCGGCTTTGACGACGTTTTGGGCGAGCGGCGAGAGCTGGGAGATGAGGCCGAGGCCCGCCGAGACGTTCAGGAACAGCATGCCCCAGAGCATGAACCACTGGGGCGTCTTGATGGCTTCATCGAAGGTGAAGGAGTCGGCGGCGGAAACCGAGGTTGCCGGGGGCGTCCAGCCGGCGGGAGTCCAGCCCTTGGGCGGGTTCTTGTAGAACTGGGCGGCTCCCGTGACCAGGATCAGGAAGATCACGCCCCAGATGTAGAAGGTCTGGGCCACGCCCATGCTGATGACCATCCCGGGGGCGATCTTGCCCATGAAGAAGGCGCCGGCGCCGAAGCCCATGACGGCGAGGCCCGTGATGAGGCCGCGCTTGTCGGGGAACCAGC
>JALOPC010000324.1 GCA_025454095.1 Syntrophales bacterium
GTCGCCATGCGGCCCATGTACGCCGGCAAGTGCTTCGGCGAAGTGGCCTTCGAGGCCGCCCCCGCCATGGCGACGCTGCGTCCCAACGTGTTCCCCATCGCGGAGAACGCGAAGGCCGGCGCCGTCGAGAAGTTCGACCCGGCCCTCGATGCGGGCCAGCTGAAGACCAAGGTGGCCGAGATTGCCAAGGACACGAGCGGCAAGATCGAGCTCACCGAGGCCAACATCATCGTTTCCGGCGGCCGCGGCATGAAGGGTCCCGAGAACTTCCCCCTGCTCGAAGAGCTGGCGAAGGTCCTCGGCGCCGCCGTCGGCGCATCCCGTGCGGCTGTCGACGCCGGCTGGCGTCCCGTCACGGACCAGGTCGGCCAGACCGGCAAGACCGTGTCGCCGAACCTCTACATCGCCTGCGGCATCTCGGGTGCCATCCAGCACCTCGCGGGCATGAGTTCATCGAAGTTCATCGTCGCCATCAACAAGGATGCCGAGGCCCCCATCTTCCAGAGGGCGGACTACGGGATCGTGGATGACCTCTTCAAGGTCGTTCCCGAGGTGACGGCAGCGGCGAAGAAGCTTCTGGCGTAGTGATACAACGCGGGGCCGGCCCCGATATGGGGCCGGCTCCGATTCCTCTTTGGAAAATGCCTTTTTTCAGGCTGTTCAAAAATGCCTGAATGCAAGGCGCCCGACATCCCGAGGAGCGAGGCGTACTTTGCAGCGTACGTTGAGCGACGAGGGACGAGGGCAACGCCGCAGGCAGGTGTTTTTCAACAGCCTGTCAATCGGTAATACAGTCCTGCCCGGCCCCACCGGGCGCCTCCGTTTACGCCGAATCCTGTCTGAAAGCCATCTCCACCGGATGCACGTCGACGGAAGCGCCCCACGAATGTCCGGACCCCGGCGCCCGGGAGAACCCGGAGGCGCGTCGCAGGGGACCGAAGGGCAGGCTGAAAACCGATTCATCGGATTCGTTGCGCCGCCGGGGACGCGCCTCCCGGGGCAGGCGGGGAGACAAGGGAGAGAGGGAGAGGTAGAGAACCGGAGCGGGGCGTCCGAGGCCCCGGGCGCGCACGACGGTGCGCAATCCTGTCCGGCTCCTTCCTGACCGGTAAGCCCTTCTGCGAGGGCTTTTCAACCAGAACAGTGGAATGGAGGACGTGACGTATGCAAAACATGGTATTTGGGCCCGGCAACGAGGGGAGGGAGGTATTCTGGAATACCGTCAATTATCAGATCCCCCTCGACATCTTCGCACTCATCGCTCTGGCCATCATGGGCTGGGGGCTCTATACGCGCCTCAATCTCTGGAAGGCCATGGGGAAGGCCGAAGTCCGGGATGACAACCGGGGCGAGCGCATCAAGAACCTTTTCAGAAACGGCATCCTGCAGCTCTCCGTCTGGCGGGACTTCTACCCCGGACTGATCCACGGTCTCATCTTCTTCGCCTTTTTCGTCCTGATCTGGGGAGCCGCCATCGACGCCACCTCGTTCTACACGGGGGTCCACCTGCCCGGCAAAGGGTACCTGGCCTTTTCCTTCATCATGGATCTATTCGGCCTCTTTGCCATCGTGGGCTGCATCCTGGCGATCGACCGGCGCTACATCAAGAAGCCCGACCGCCTCGGTTACAAGGGAACCCCGGACAACCGGCCCGACGACGCCATCGTGCTCCTCCTCATCCTCGCCATCATGGTGACGGGCTACATCGTCGAGGGCATCCGCATCGTCGCGACGGGCAACTCCGACTTCGAGAAGTGGTCCTTTATCGGCTACATGGTGGGCCAGTTCTTCGTCGGGATCAACGTGGAGACCCTCAAGATCTCCCACAAGGTTCTCTGGTGGGGCCATGCCTTCCTGGCCTTCGGCTTCATCGCCTACATCCCCTTCTCGAGGCTTCTGCACATCGTGACCTCGCCGGCCAACCAGTTCATGGCCACCCTGAAGCCCGTGGGGCAGCTCGAGCCCATCCGCGACTTCGAGAACGCCGAGAGCTTCGGCGTGGGCAAGCTCGAGGAGTTCACGTGGAAGCAGATCTTCGACAGCGACGCCTGCACGCGTTGCGGCCGCTGCCAGAACGGCTGCCCGGCCTACCTGACGGGCAAGGAACTCTCGCCCAAGAAGCTCGTCCAGGACATCAAGGACCACTGGCTGACGCGCGCGCCGCTCTACGCCGCCGCCGCCAAGGCCGCCAAGACGGCGGGCCCCGACGCCGCGGCTCCCGAGATTCCCGAGAGCGAGAAGAGCCTCATCAACGACGCCGTGGGCGTCAACCCCGTCTGGGACTGCACGAACTGCATGCACTGCATGGAGCACTGCCCCGTGATGATCGAGCACGTGCCCAAGATCGTCGACATGCGCCGCTACAAGGTCCTCATGGAGGCCGACTTCGCCCCCGAGCTCCAGCTGACCTACCGCAACATGGAGAACAACTCGAACCCCTGGGGCATCGGCGCGCACATGCGCGGCGACTGGGCCAAGGAACTGGGCGTGAAGACCATGGCCGAGAACCCCGAGGCGGAGTACTGCTGGTACGTGGGCTGCGCCGGCGCCCTGGAAGACCGGGGCAAGAAGGTCTCGGCGGCCTTCGCGAAGATCCTCCAGACCGCGGGCGTCAACTTTGCCATCCTCGGCGCCGAGGAGAGCTGCTGCGGCGATTCGGCCATGCGCGGGGGCAACGAGTACCTCTACCAGGCGCTCGCCCAGGCCAACATCGAGGTGATGAACGGCTACGGGGTCAAGAAGGTCATCACCACCTGCCCCCACGGCTACATCGCCGATCTGATCGCCAAGGGCAAGATCAAGCCCACGAAGGCAACCGAGGGCCTCTTCACGTACCACGATTCGTGCTTCCTGGGCCGTTACAACAAGGTCTACGACCAGCCCCGGAAGATCCTCCAGGCCGTGCCCGGCCTGAAGCTCGTGGAGATGGAGAAGCACCACGACCACGGGTTCTGCTGCGGCGCCGGCGGCGGCAGGATGTGGATGGAGGAACACCACGGCGAGCGCATCAACAACACGCGCACCGACATGGCGCTGGCCGTCAACGCCACCGCGGTCGCCACGGCGTGCCCCTTCTGCAACACCATGATCATGGACGGTCTCAAGGCGCGCAACGCGGAGGAAAAGGTCATGGCCAAGGACATCGCCGAGATCGTCTGGGAGGCCATGGAGACGAAGGAAGAGCCGAAGGCCGAGGCCTGATCGGCTCGAAACGACGGCGGGAGGCAGTGACCGCCGGTCAGTGAAATTGCTGAGAGATAGTCCCTGCCTGCATCCGCGGGCAGGGACTTTTTTTTATAAATTCCATTGACATGGATTGGGAGTTATGTCTACTAATCCCGCAAGAGGAGTGCGCCCCTGGGGCGCAGATTGCATCATAAGTTCTTTGGTTCAAGGAGGGGGTATCATGTCCAGGAGGAGGCTTGTCCATTCGTTTTTAACCGTCGTTTTCGTTCTGTTCCTGTCCACGTCCGCGTTCGGCGCCGGCTTTGCCCTCTATGAAGGCAGCGCCCGCGGCAACGTACTCGGTGCGGGTCTCACGGGCTCGGCCGACGATCCGTCCGCTGTCTTCTACAACCCGGCGGGCATCACCCAGCTCAAGGGCAAGCAGGCCATGGTCGGCCTCACGGCGATCACGCCGATGATCACCGTCGAGACGCAGAATGGCGCCCGTTCCGATGATTTCAAGCGCAACTGGTACTTCCCACCCCACGCCTACTACACCCAGCAAATCAACGACAAATGGTGGGGAGGTCTCGGCCTGTTCTCCCGTTTCGGCCTCGGCACGGAGTTCGACTCCAACTGGCCCGGCCGCTACAACAGCTACTTTGCCGAGATCCAGACCGTCGAACTGATGTACATGAACCTCGATCTGAAGAAAAAGCTGTCCCCGGCTGTGGGTAGCCCCGATTTCGAGCTCGAGGGCGATTCCTGGGGTTGGGGCCTCAACGCCGCGATCCACTACAAGCCCACGGACTGGATGCAGGCGGGCGTTACCTACCGCAGCCGCGTCAGCCAGAATGTGGAGGGCGAGGCGAAGGTCAACCCCAACGTTCCGGCTGCGGGCCTCAGGAATACGCCGGCCACCGGAGATATCAGTCTGCCCGACATGGTCTTCGCCGGTGTGAACTTCATCGTGCGCCCGGATCTCACGATCGGCGGCGGTATCTACTGGACCCGCTGGGAGACCTACAACCAGCTGCAGATCAATTTCGAGAATCCTTTCGCCGGGGTGAGAACCCAGGCGACCCGCAAGGACTGGGACAACGTTTATCGCTTCATGATCGGCACGGAGTGGAAGGTGAACGCGAACTGGGACCTCCGCCTCGGCTATGCCTACGACCAGGCGCCGGAGCCCGATGAGACGATCGACTACATCCTGCCCGATGCCGACCGCAACATGTTCAGCATCGGCGGCGGCTACCATAAAAACAACTGGGCCCTCGATTTCTCGTACACCCTGATGATCATCCAGGAGCGCGAGGTGGTTGCAAGGCCGACCCAGGGTGTTCTCAACAGCACATTCAAGAGCGGCACGGCCCACCTGATCGGCTTTAGCTACACCTACAAGTTCTAACAACCGCTCCGAAAAGAAAGCCCGGTTACTCCGGGCTTTCTTTTCGGGGTTCAACGAGCAGGCTGCAGAAACCGGGAAACAGGGGAAAGTGCGTCCTGCCTTTCCCCTGTTGTCCCTGACACCCGGCGCCTGTATCCTGACGCCCATTCTGCGAGGTGCCCCATGGCCTACGAAGACTCCATCTACTACAAGAAGCCCTGGCTCAAGTCCTACGAGCCGGGAGTGCCGGCCACGATCAACTACGAAGAAATCACCATGCCCGACATCCTGGACCGGACGGCGGCAAAGTACCCCGACAAGGCCGCCCTCATCTTCCAGGGCTACTCGATCACCTATCGACAGATGAAAGACATGGTGGACCGCTTCGCCGCGTGCCTGACCGATTTCGGGGTCAAGCAGGGCGATGCCGTGGCGATCCTGCTCCCCAACATGATCCCGCAGGTGATCGCCTACTATGCGACGCTGCGCATCGGGGCGATCACCGTTCTCAACAACCCGCTGTACTCCGACCGCGAGCTGGAGCACCAGTTCAACGACTCGGGCTCGAAGGTGCTCGTCACCCTCGATTTGCTGGGCAACCGCATGATCGACCTGCGGCCCAAGACGAAGGTCAGGCAGATCGTATACACCTCCATCGGCGACTACCTGCCCTTCCCGAAGAGCCTGCTCTTCCCGCTGGTCGGCAAGAAGAAAAAGATGGCCGCCGACGTGAAGGCGGCGACCGACGTCTACAGGTGGAAGGACTGCATCGCCAAGTACGGCCCCAACCCGCCGCGGCCGAAGATCGGCTTCGAAGATGTGGCCATGTACCAGTACACGGGCGGCACCACGGGCGTTTCCAAGGGCTGCATGCTCACCCATGCCAACCTCAGCAAGCAGATCCAGCAGGCCGAGGCCTGGTTCCAGAGGTTCAAAAAGGGAGACGAGATCTGCCTCGGGGCGCTTCCCATCTTCCACGTTTTCGGCATGACGGGCGCCATGAATATCTCCGTCCACATGGGCTGGACCGACGTCCTTATCCCCCGGCCCCAGCCGCCGCAGCTGCTGGAGGCGATCCGCAAGTTCCGCCCCACCTTCGCGGCGCTCGTGCCCACCATGTACATCGGGATGCTCAACCACCCGGACCTGAAGAAGACGGACATGTCCTGTATCAAGGGGGCCTTCTCGGGAAGCGCGCCGCTTCCCGTCGAGGTCATTCATGAGTTCGAAAGGCTTACGGGCGCTGTTATTGTCGAGGGTTTCGGGATGACGGAGACGACACCGGTTGTCCACGTGAACCCCTTTGGGGGCGGCGTCCGCAAGGTGGGAAGCGTCGGCGTGCCCATCAGCGACACGGAGGCGCGGATCGTGGACCTCGAGACGGGCCTCATCGACCTGCCCGTGAACACGCCCGGCGAGCTCATCGTCCGGGGCCCCCAGGTCATGAAGGGCTACCTGCACATGCCCGACGAGACGGCCAACACGATTCGCAACGGCTGGTGCTTCACGGGGGACATCGCCGTCATGGACGAGGACGGCTACT
Organism: Syntrophales bacterium; assembly: GCA_025454095.1. Lineage (GTDB taxonomy): Bacteria > Desulfobacterota > Syntrophia > Syntrophales > UBA2192 > UBA2192. The sequence goes on from JALOPC010000324.1 coordinate 6,099, forward strand.
TTTTCATCGTGGACCGGAAGAAGGACATGATCATCTCGGGCGGCTTCAACATCTATCCGAGGGACATCGATGAGGTGTTCTACGAGCACCCCAAGATCCAGGAGGCATGCTCCATCGGCATCCCGGACCCCAAGCGGGGCGAGAACGTGAAGCTCTTCGTCGTTCTCAAGGAAGGCGAGACGGCGACCCAGGAAGAGCTCATCGAGTACGCCAAGACGAAGCTGGCCACCTACAAGCTTCCCTCGGAGATCGAGTTCCGCGCGGAGCTGCCGAAGAGCACCGTCGGAAAGGTCCTGCGCAAGGAGCTCAAGGCAAAGCGGGGTGAGTCATCACGCCGCTTAAACGAGTGCAAACGAATAACGGGGAGGCTACCCAATCGGCGGTCTCCCCGCTTTTTTTCTGCAGCCTCGAGCAACAAGCCGCAAGCCCCAAGGCAAGAAAATCCCCCTCTTTCCCCCTTTGTAAAAGGGGGATGAAAGGGGGATTTTTCTTTTCACCATTGACCTCTCACCTCATTTTGTCCGCTTCTCCTCCTCCAGTCGTG
>JALOPC010000050.1 GCA_025454095.1 Syntrophales bacterium
CGCGCTTGCCCTGCCGGATGGCCGGCGCGATCGTTTCGTGCCAGTAGGGCAGGAAGCGCTCCACCGTGTCCTTGAGGCACTCGGTGAGGGGGATCTCCTCGGGGCGAAGACCCGCATAGCGGGGGTCCCTCCCGTTCCAGCGGGGATCGTCGGCCGTCAGGGCCGGAGGGCGGATGTCGTAGCTGCGGCGCCAGATCTTGACCTGCTTCTCGCCGTGCTGCTCGGCCGTTTCCTTCTTGTTGAGCCCCTGCAGGGCCCCGTAGTGCCGCTCGTTGAGCCGCCAGCTGTTGTGTACGGAGATCCACATGAGGTCCATCTCCTCGAGGACGATCCAGAGGGTCTTGATCGCCCGCTTGAGAACCGACGTGAAGGCGACGTCGAAGACGTAACCTTCCCTGGCAAGGATCCGCCCGCCCTGATGGGCCTCCTCGAGACCCCTGTCGGAGAGCCCCACGTCCGTCCACCCCGTGAATCGGTTTTCCTGGTTCCAGGTGCTCTCGCCGTGCCGGATCAGAACGAGCTTGTACATGGGGCCCCTCGCAGTCTCGGATATTTCGGATTGTTTATAGCCTGTCTGAGGGCGACAGGTCAACGATTTCCATGCGGTGATTGGCCCCCGGATGCTTTGCGGACGGACCCTCCGTGAGGACCGCCAGATCGCCCGGAACCCCGTGATCGGAGAGCCACCGGCCTATGTAGCCCTTCCAGTCCTCGGGATGTTCCGGCTCGTGGACGCCGTGGACGCCCCAGGTGAACTGCAGGCGCTGGCAGGTGGCTTCGACGGCGCTCACGGCGACGATCCAGACGGGCAGCCGGAAGCGGGAGATGATGCGGGCCGTCGCCCCGCTGCGTGTCGGCACGAAGACGGCGGCGGGCGTGACGCGGTCCACCGTCGTGCGGACGCTCATCGAGATGAGGTCGGTGAGCCGCACCCGGTCCTCGCGGCGCTGCGAGCGAAGCACGTCGGTCACGGCGTAACCGGCCAGGGCCGGTTCCGTCGCGGCGGCGATCCGCGCCAGCATGGCCGTCGCTTCCACCGGGTGACGGCCGATGGCGGACTCGCCCGAGAGCATGACGCAGTCCGTCCCGTCGAGGATGGCGTTGGCCGCGTCGGTGGCCTCGGCCCGGGTGGGCCGGCGGCTCGCGGTCATGGACTCGAGCATCTGGGTTGCGGTGATGACGGGCTTGCCGGCGAGGTTCGCCTTTGCCATGAGCCGTTTCTGGACGATGGCGATCTGCTCGATGGGGATCTCGACACCCAGATCCCCCCGGGCGATCATCAGCCCGTCGGCCGCCTCGAGAAGGGCGTCAATCCCGTCCAGCGCCCGGGCGCGCTCTATCTTGGCGATGATCAGGGGGTGAAAGGCCATGGCGTGCGCCGCCTCGCGCACCGTCACGATGTCGGACACTCTCTCGACAAAGGATTGGCTCACGGCGTCGAGCCCCTCCCCGGCGGCAAATCGAAGCCATCGGTTGTCTTCGTCGGTGAAGGCGCTGATCCCGAGGTCGATGCCCGGCAGGTTCAGCCCCACGCGGGAGCGGATCTCGCCGCCCACGGCGACCCGGCACCGGACCTCGGCTCCGCTCACCTCCTGCACTTCCAGCTGGACGATCCCGTCGTTGAGGAACAGGGTGTCGCCCCGTTTCACCACCTCGGGCAGGCGGGTAAAGGGCGTGGACGCCTTCGCGCCCCCTCCGGTTTCGGCCTGCGTGGTCAGGGTGAACGCGTCGCCCGCGTTGAGATCGACGGGTTCTTGCTCGAGCTTCCCGATGCGGATCTTCGGGCCGGGCAGGTCCCCGAGGATGGCCACGCGCTTTCCCGCGGCCTTCGCGGCGGCGCGGATGCCGGCGATGACGCGTCGGTGGCGGTCGTAGTCTCCGTGGGAGAAGTTGAGCCTCGCGATGTCCATCCCCGCCCGGATCATCCGTTCCAGGACGTCGGGGGACTCCGAGGCGGGGCCGATGGTGCAGATGATCTTCGTCTTGTGATCCGGAAGAGACATGATTCCTCTTAGAGCTCCGATCTTCTCCGCTTCCTGACTTCTGCACTTCAATTTTTCACTGTCTCGCCGCCCGCACGTTGCGCGGCAACCGCTCCCCGCAGTTCGTCCGGAAGGGGTTGATGTCCAGGCCGCCCCGCCGCGTGTAGCGCGCGTAGACCGTCAAGCGCTCGGGCCCGCAGCGCCCGAGGATGTCCGTGAAGATGTTCTCGACGCATTGCTCGTGGAAGCCGCCGTGCTGCCGGAACGACACGAGATAGCGCAGCAGGCCTGCCCGGTCGATCCGCGGTCCCCGGTACCGGATCTGGATGCTCGCCCAGTCGGGCTGGCCCGTCAGGGGGCAGTTGGTCTTGAGCAGGTTCGAGACGAGCGTTTCGTCGACGGGCGCTCCCTTCGTCCGGAGAAGGGCCGGGTTCGGACGGTAGTCCCGGACCTCCACGTCGATCTCGTCGAGAAGTTCCCCGTCCATCTCCTCGATCCGCTCGTCGCCGAACTCCCCGGGCAGCCGGATTTCCACGTCGACCGGCATGCCGCAGGCGTGCCCGATGTCCTCGAGCAGCCGCTGCCGAAGGGATTCCGGGGATGGGAGGGCCGTCTGGTTGAAGGAGTTGAGGTAGACTTTGAAGGACTTCGACTCGATGAGATTCGGCGAACGGGCGTCCACGACGAACGTGGCCATGGCCACCCGGGGCTTTCCCGAGATGTCGAGCCACGACAGTTCATAGGCCGTCCAGATGTCGACGCCCGTGAAGGGCGGGGCGCCCTCGATGCCGAGTTGCCGTCGATGCGGCGCCCGCGGCTCCGGCTGGAGCAGCGCCGGGTCGTAAGTGTCCTTGTAGGGGATGATCTCCATGCCCGATACCCCTCTTCCTCCGTCACTTTCTTCTGACCAGCTTCTCCGTGTCGAAGCCAAGGCCGCGGGCGATTGCGACAAGGTCGCGGTATCGCGCCTCGTCGAGCACCGGCGTGCGGGCCATGATCCAGAGGTTCTCCCGGTCCGGCGTCCCGACGATCACGGTCTGGTAGGCCTCATCGAGATACAGGACCCAGTAGTTGCCCTGCGGCTGCGAGGGGATGAACACGTCAAACCAGTTGTCGAACCGGACCTCGATCCTCGCGTTCGTCTTCGCGTCGACCGCCCGGGCCCGGCCGCGGATGGACTCCTTGCCGCCTCCCGCCGTGTCGCACTCGTTGAGGACGGAAACCTCGCCCGTCGCGAGGAGCCCGTAGGTCGCCTGGGAGCGCAGGCAGCTGCGCTGGAACCACATCGGCAACCGGGCGATCTCGTACCAGGTGCCCTGGTAACGGTCGAGTTCCACCCGCGCGACCGTCGGGGGGGCTTTCGACGGGTCGAATGACGCCGGCCCCGCGCAGGCGCACGGCAGGACACAGAGTAAAAAAGCGATGGCGGCGAACACGCGTCTTTTCATCGGGTTTTCCTCCCCCGGTCACTTTTTCTCGAGGATCTTGAGCAACTCTTCCTCGTTCGACGTCGCAGGGTACTCCACGATCCTGCCCAGTTCGATGCCGTCCCGCAGGACGATCGTCGTCGGTACGCGTTGGATCGTGAACTTCTCCGACATGCCGAGGCCTTCTTTTTTCGCGCGGTCCACGCCGTAGAGGGCGAGGCGGAGGTCCCCGTTGCCGGCCATGTCGAGGATTCGCAGGATCTTGGGGACCTCGCTGACGGAGTCTTTGCACCAGGTCCCGAAAAAGACGAGGATGTCGAAGGGGCCTTTCGCGGAAGCGATCCTCCCGACGATATCCTTTCGGGGGGTGTAGTCCCTGTAGCCGTTCCAGAAGGCGGGAACGTCCCGCATGAGGGCCCCCTGCGTCGTTTTTCCCACCAGCACCGTCCCGGGTTCGGGTTTCGGCATCGCGGCAAGCGGCCGCGGCTCGCCTTGCGGGGGGTAGTCGCCTTTCGCCAGCGCGTCGCGCAGGGCTGCGGCATTGGTCTTCGTGTCGTCGAAGGCAACGGCGACGAGGTGTTTCTCCATGTCCGTCGCCACGTTCACGACACCGTCCACCTTCGTCAGGATCGCCCGGATCCTGTCCGCCGTGTCCGGTCACTCGCAGGCGGGAACGGTGAACTCCAAAAATTTCTGCGCCGCCCACGCCGGGGGTGCCGCCGCCGCGGCCAGCAGTGCGCAAAACAGGAATATCTTCACAAGCAGGCTCATCCGTGCCATCGGCGCGACTCGCTCCTCTGCGTCTATTTTTTCGGCGGTGCAATCAGCTTCTCGTTATCGAGTGCGGCCAGTACGGCCCGCACGAATTTCCCGATGCCGCTGCCGTCCCCGGCGGGGTTGACGGACTCTGCGGTGCCCCGCCACACGAGCGCGGCGGTTTTCGCGTCGAAGAGCCGCGACTCCAGGGTCGCCGTTTCGCTTCGCTTGGTCAGCGGCGGGTCCGGCGTCCCCCAGCGCATGTCCATCATCGAGTCCCTGCCCACGGACGACGAAGCGGGCGCGCCCGACGATCCGTAGGACTCGATCCGGGTATCGGTGCGCAGGACGCGGACGATGAGGAAGGCCTCGATGCCCATCCCCGCCCCCACCTTCGCCAGTTCCTCCCGGCTGATCTTGTCCACGTCGGGGATGCACTCGTAGCAGGCGGCGGCGTCGAGGCCCCGCGCCTGGAGCTGCCGGCGGAATTCGTCTTCCACGGGCTGCCGGAGGTCGGCCCGCTTCGTCAGGGCGACGACCATGATCTTCTTGTACGCCGGTCCCTGGAAGGATTTGTCCCTCCATTCGTCTGTCGTGCGCATCGATACGCAGGAAAGAACCATCAGGGACGCAAACAACAGCGCCCCCGTCATCACGACTTTCGACTTGTCCATGTTCCTCTCCCTTCTGCTCTAGGCTCCTGTCCGCCCTTCCATGCGGTTATTCGTTGCCGCTCTTCTTCCCTTCCTCGCTTCCGTACGCTACTCGAGATACCCCTTCGCCGGCATCAGGCCGTGTCGCCGCAGCGCCTCTCCCGCAGCCGCGATGATGCCGGCCGGGATGCGGATGCCCCCGTGGAGCATGGGGCCCTCCCGGTCCGCCGCGCCGGGCCCGAAGGCCATGTAGTGCTCGATGGCCTTGTTGGCGTTGGTGAAGGCGTTGCCGCAGGGGATCTCCCCGACGAGGGCGAAAACCTCTGCCACGGCGCCGGAGAGGGCCGTGGAGATCCGCACCGCATCGGCGAGGCGCCCTTCCCGGATCCCGTCGACGACGCTCAGGAGCCCCGCCGGGAAGCTGTTGGCCGTGCTGAGCAGGAAGCCGTCGTAGGGCCCGCCGGCCGATCGCAGCCACCGGGCGTAGTCGCCCTCGGCCCCGCGCACGAGAAACACGCCGCCCGCGTCGACGCCCGAGAGGGCGATGCGGTCGGAGCCGCTCGAATCCTTGAAGAGGATGAGATTCGGGTGCCGGGCGGCGAGCCCGGCAAAGCTGTCCGGCGCCGTCTCGTTGCCCGTTACCTGGGGCAGCTGGTACAGGGCCACGGGGAGCCCCTTGTCCAGGATGATCTCCAGGGCCGCCCGGATCGTCGCCTGGTCGAGACCCGCTCCCGCGGGCGGGCAGACGGTGAACCCGCTGACGCCGGATGCGACGAGGGCCGCAAGGGGGTCGGTTTTGCCCGTCAGCGTGCGCAGGATGTCCAGAAAGTGCTCGATGCCGGCCGTCACGTCCGCCGTCTTTTTCCGAAGCGCCCCCAGCAGCAGGCAGACGCCCTTCTTTCTCGCCATGTCGACGGCGAACCGGACGACGGTCTCCGTTTCCGCGTCGTCGAGGTCCCAGCCGTCGCCCGTCGATCCGGGGACGAGGTAGCCTTTCACGTGGGGCATCATCCACGCCAGGTGGGCCTCCATCCGCTTCAGATCGATCCGGCGAGCGGCGTCGAAGTGCGTCAGCGGCGGGCACCAGAGCGGCGGGATGCCCCGGGGGAAGAGGAGCTCCTGGAGATTTTTTCTTTTCGAGGGAATGCTGCCCATGGTAGGTTCACCTCCAGGGGGAATGAACAACGGGGACAGGATACCCTAAAGCGAGGTTTCCGGCAATGGCGGATCGATACACGGCGCCCGAGTGGAATCGGGCGGCCCTTCTCACGGTCGACGTCCAGGAGGATTTCGGGCGCCCCGGCTCGGCCACGTGGAGCCCGGACAAGGACCGGGCCGTCCCGGCCATGGCCGCTCTGGCGGGTCTGTTCCGCGCGGCGAGCCTGCCCGTTGTCCACATCGTACGGCTTTACCGACCCGACGGTTCCAACGCCGATCCCTGCCGCAGGCAGCGCATCGAGTCGGGCCATCGCGTCGTGGAGCCCGGCACCGACGGGGCGGAGATCGTCGCGGCCCTCAAGCCGTCGGCCGCATCGAGGCTCGACGCCGGATTGCTTCTCGAAGGCGGCATCCAGGCCTGGTCGCCGCGGGAGTGGGTGATCTACAAGCCGCGCTGGGGGGCCTTCTACGCGACGCCGCTCGAGGGGCACCTGCGGGCGCTGGGCGTGACGACCCTCGCGGTCTGCGGGTTCAATTTCCCCAATTGTCCCCGGGCGACGATCTACGAGGCCACGGAGCGCGATTTCCGGGTCGTCATGGTCCGCGACGGCGTCTCGGGCCTCTACGAGCGGGGTATCGAGGAGATCGGCAACATCGGGGCGGCCGTCATGACGGTTGGCGAGATCGAGGCGGCTGTCCGGCCGCGGGCATAACCCCAAGACACAAGGAGGGAACGCGAGATGAAACGCATCGGCTTGATCGCCTGCCTGCTTCTGCTGCCGGCCGCCGTCCATGCGGCCGACATGACGGATCTGCTGAAATCGCTGCCGGCGATACCGGCGGGCGGCTCGGCGCAGAGTTCAGGCACCGTCGCCTCGGGCCTGAAGGAGGCCCTGTCCGTGGGGACAAAGAACGCCGTGGGCGCGCTGTCGAAGACCAACGGCTACTTCGGCAACGAGGCCGTCAAGATCCTCCTGCCCGAGAACGTCCGCCGCGCGGGGGATGCCCTGCGGATGGCGGGCTACCAGAAGGAGGTGGACGCCTTCATCCTCAGCATGAACCGGGCGGCGGAAAAGGCCGCGCCCAGGGCGGCCGACATCTTCGCCGGGGCCATCGCGGAGATGTCCATCGACGATGCGCAGAAGATCCTGGGCGGCGGCAACACGGCGGCCACGGAGTATTTCAAGTCGAAGACCTCGTCGAAGCTCTTTGACGCCTTCCAGCCGGACATCTCGCAGAGCATGAACGAGGTCGGCGTGACGAAGGCCTACAAGGCCATGACCGATCGGTACACCGCCCTGATGCCCTTCGCAAAGATGGAATCCCTCGACCTGGACCGCTACGTGACCAACAAGTCCCTCGACGGCCTGTTCCATATGGTGGGGCAGGAGGAGACGAAGATCCGCACCAACCCCGCCGCGCGGACGACGGAGCTGCTGAAGAAGGTCTTCGCGAAGTAGAAGACTCTCCGATGGGTTCCGAAAATCCCCCTTCATCCCCCTTTGAAAAAGGGGGACAGAGGGGGATTTGATTACAGGCCTACTTCGACTGCAGCACGCGGCCGATCGTCATGATCTCCGCTTCCTTCGTTCCCTCGTAGAGCTCGAGGATCTTGGCGTCGCGGTAGTACTTCTGGACGACGTACTCGTCGATGTAGCCGTAGCCCCCGTGGAGCTCGACGGCGTTGTTGGCGCAGAAGACGGCCGTCTGCCCGCCCAGGAACTTCGCCATGGCCGACAGGGTGTAGTCGGGCTTGCCGATGTCGAAGGTCCAGGCCGCCCGGTAGGTCAGCGTGCGAAGGGCCTCGATCTGGATGGCCATCTCGGCCAGTTTCTTCTGGGTCAGCTGGTAGGAGCCCAGCGGCGCCCCGAAGGCCGTGCGCTCCTTGCAGTACTTGACGCTCGCCTCGAGACAGGCCACCGAGAGGCCCAGGGCCTGCCCGGCGATCATGGAGCGCGTCGTGTCGAAGAAGTGCATGAGCTGGTAGAAGCCGCGTCCCTCCTTGCCCAGCAGGTTTGCCTGGGGGACCCGGACGTCCTCGAAGGCGATCTCGGCCGTGTCGCTCGCGCGGATGCCCATCTTGCCCTTGATCTTGTTGCGGGTGATGCCCTTGGCGTTGGCATCGACGATGATCATGCTGAAGCTGTTGTGCTTCTTCTCCTCGGGCTTCGTGATGGCCTGGACGACCATGAAGTCGCAGACGGTGCCGTTGGTGATGAACATCTTGTTGCCGTTGATGACGAAGTCGTTGCCGTCGCGCACGGCGCGCGTCTTGTAGCCCGCCACGTCGGTGCCCGCGTTGGGCTCCGTGTAGGCGCCGGCGGCGACCCAGTCGCCCTTGCACACGGGGGGCAGGTACTTCTGCTTCTGTTCCTCCGTGCCGTTCTGGAAGATGGCCTCGCAGCCGAAGGGGGCCGCGATCACGTTGAGGCCGATCCCCATGTCCACGCGGGA
>JALOPC010000325.1 GCA_025454095.1 Syntrophales bacterium
CCGCCTCGACGGCACCCATCAGGGATTCCCGGTCGCAGGGGTGGACGACGCCGCAGGTCACGGGAGCGCAGGTGTCGCAGGTCTTGAAGAGATCCATGACGGCGTCCCTTCGCCGCAGCTCGATGTGGGGCGGTGCGATGTCGTCGTAGACGAGCCTCGTTGCCGGCGCTTCGACGAAGGTGAGACCCGCGATGAGCACATGGCCCGATTGGTTCATGCAGCGGGTGTCGAAGATGACGACGCGGCCCTCCGCCTTTTTCTCCAGGACGGTCACCGTGGCCGTCAGGACGTCACCCACGGCGATGTCGCCGCTGAAACCCAGTTCCCTGCGGATGATTTTCGAGCCCGGGCCCGGCAGGCGCGTCCCGATCACGGCGGAGATGAGGGCCACGGCGCCGGCGGCCTCGGTCCGCTTCCCGTTGCCGGGCTTTTCCGACGACTTGAGATGATAGGCGTCCACGTCGCCCGAGAAGACGGCCAGCAGCTCAATCTGAGTCTTCGTGAGCGTGACGGTCATTTCCGCCGTCTGGCCGATCCGGATCTCGTCGAAAGTCACGTTGGTCATCTCTTTTTTCAGCGGCATGTCCCGGTCTCCTTTGTGTGTCATCCTGCTCGATTTTCTTCCCGCCCGTTCCCGGGCTGCGCCTCGCACGACGCGGCCCCCGTGACGGGCAGGCGCATGGTCCCGAGGGCAAGCAGCACCCTCGAGCCGCGGCTGTAGGTGAAGTAGGAAAAGGCCCAGCGGATGAAGACGACGAGGCGGCTCTCGAAATTGACGAGCAGCATCAGGTGAATGAAGAGCCACATGAGCCAGGCGACAATGCCGCCGAAGTGAAACGGGCCGATGTCTGCCACGGCGGCATGCCTGCCGATGACGGCCATGGTTCCCTTGTCGAAATAGGCAAACGGGGCCGGCGGTCCCTCCCCTTTCAGGCGCTTCATGATGGCGCGGGCCGCGTACCGCCCGCCCTGGGTCGCCACGGGGGCAAGGCCCGGCAGGGGGTTTCCGTCCTTTCCGGGGATGCGGGCGAGATCGCCGATGACGAATATCTCGGGGTGGCCCGGCACGGTGAGATCTGGGCCGACGGGGATGCGGCCCATTCGGTCGAGTGCGGCCCCGGTCTTTTCGGCAAGCCTCGCCCCCAGGGGGCTGCCGCTCACGCCGGCCGCCCAGAGGACCGTTCGAGCTTCGACGCGCTCTTCGCCCTGCGGGCCCTGCAGCGTGAGCCCCGTGTCGTCGATGGACGTCACCTTCGTGCCGGTGCGGATATGCACGCCCAGTTCCCCCAGGGACCGTTTCGCCTTGTCCGACAGCTCCTGCGGAAAGGACGGCAGGATTCGTACCGCCGCGTCGACGAGAAGAATCTCCGAGTCTTCCGGCCTGAACGAACGGAAGTCGTCCTTGAGCGTGTCCTTTGCGATTTCGGCGAGCATCCCCGTGAGCTCCACCCCCGTCGGGCCGCTCCCCACGACGACAAAGGTGAGCCACGGCTTCCGTTTCTCCGGGTCCGGCTCCCGCTCGGCCACCTCGAAGGCGAAGAAGATCTTCTGGCGGATCCAGCCGCTGTCTTCGATGCTCTTGAGCCCCGGCGCCGACTGCTCCCAGGCGTCATGCCCGTGGTAGTGGTTCCGCATCCCCGCCGCCACGATGAGCGTGTCGTAATCGAGAACCCCGTCGGCCAGGACGATGCGCCGATTGTCGGGATCGACGTCGATGACTTCCCCGAGGAGGACGGTTGCGTTTGCCTGTTTTCGCAGGATGTGACGCAGCGGCGCGGTGATCTCGCCCGGGCCGAGAATGCCCGTGGCAACCTGGTAGAGAAGGGGCTGAAAGAGGTGGAAATTGCGCCGGTCCACGACCGTGACGCGGACGGGCTCCTTCGCGAGGGCCCTGGCCGCGTAGAGGCCCCCGAACCCCCCGCCGACGATGACGATGTGGTGGGGCGCCTTCCGGTCAAGGGAATGATTCATGGCAATGGCAACCTCGGGAGCAGGACCCGGGGCTGCGCCCTGAAGAGCCGGGCGCAGTCCCGGGACACGATTCATGCCGGAAGAACCCTCGTTGCCGGTCTTATTTCGTCGAGCTCTTCTTCCCGGCCTCGTAGCCGTCCTTGTACGCCTTGTCCTTGTTCTTGACGGTTTGATCGTAAATGTAGCCCCCGGCGCCGCCCGCAGCGGCTCCGATGGCGGCGCCCCATCCCGCGCTGCCGTAAAGGGACCCGACGGCGGCTCCCACGGCGGCTCCCGCCGCTGCACCCGTCCCGGTTCGCTGCTGCGTATCCGACAGGCCCGCGCATCCGGTCACAAGGAATATCGTCGCGGCGAGAAGTGCGATGATCTTCATGGCTTTCATGGGTTCTGCTCCTTTCTCGTCGTTATTTGCAGGGGAACGTTTCAACGAGGAAGCGGAAAAACGTGTCCACCGCCCCGTCCTTCATGAAGGATTCGTGTGCCTTGCCCCAGGCCACGAAATCCGCGATGACCTTCTTCCGCTCCGGGTAGGGCTGCTTCACGCAGACGATTTTCGCATCGGGGTCTGCTTCGATGACGCTGTGATAGTACGCATAGGCCCCCACCGTGTAGCCGTGGCAGAAATTCATTGCCGCCACGTAGTCCACCGCCGAGGCATCACGGCCGCACAGGGAGACGAGGTCCTGCGCATTCCTGACCTTGTACTGTTCGGTCACGTCGGCCAGAGCCGGCGTCGCAAGGAACAGCACTACGAGAGCAACGGCAACCGTCTTCATGGTCCACCTCCTGCGTGCGTGAACAGTCAAAAAAGGGGGCCCGCGCCTCGCGCGGGCCCCCTGTCCTTCAGAGGGTTGTCTATCCGTTGATCACTTCACGACAAAGTCGCCCCTTCGGTTTTTCGACCAACAGGCCTCGTTGGCGTCCTTGCACACGGGCTTTTCCTCACCGTAGCTCACCGTGCTCACGCGGTCCTTGGCGATGCCCAGATCCATCAGGTACTTCGCCGCCGCATCCGCTCGCCGCTGGCCCAGCGCCATGTTGTACTCGTTGGTGCCGCGCTCGTCGCAGTTGCCCTCGACGACCACC
>JALOPC010000326.1 GCA_025454095.1 Syntrophales bacterium
GGGGTCGCCCTTCGCAATGCCGGCGGCCGTGTAGGCCGCAAGCGCAACGGGCGGCGTGATGTCGGCGAAGACACCGAAGTAGAAGACGAACATGTGGGCTGTGAGCACCGGCAGGCCGAGGGCGACGAGAGCCGGCGCCGCCACGGAGGCCTGGACGATGTAGTTGGCCGTCGTCGGCAGGGCCATGCCGAGAACGAGGGAGGCCACGGCCGTGAACATCAGCGCGAAGAGCAGGTGTCCCTGGGAGATCTGCTCGATGAGGTTGGCGAACTTGATCCCGAGCCCCGTCATGCTCGGTGTTTCGCCCGGCCGCAACCAGCGACTCCCAGAAGACCGTCGGCCCGATCCGGGTCGAGGCCTTGAGCAGGCTCAGGGCGATGAGCAGGCCCATGGCCGAGAAGGCGGCCCGGGCCGGGCTGAACCCCATGGTCAGCACGACGACGAGGGTGATGACGGGAAGGATGAAGATCCAGCCGTCGGCGAGCACCTTCGACGTCTTCGGGATCTCCTCCTCGGGCATGCCTTCCAGTCCCGTCCTGCAGGCCTCGAAGTGGACGTTCATGAACAGGCTCAGGTAGTACAGGATGGCCGGGACGATCGACAGGACGACGATGGTGAGATAGGGCGTGTGGGTGAACTCGGACATGATGAAGGCCGCCGCCCCCAGGACGGGGGGCATGATCTGCCCGCCCGTGGCCGCCGCCGACTCGACGGCGCCGGCGAACTCGGCGCGGTAGCCCACGCGTTTCATCAGCGGGATCGTGAAAGTCCCCACGGTGGCCACGTTCGCGATGCTGCTGCCCGAGATCATCCCCATGAGCCCGCTGGCGATGACGGCGATCTTGGCCGGTCCGCCGCGGAGCCGCCCCGCCAATGAGACGGCCAGATTGATGAAGAACTGGCCGCCGCCGCTTCGCTCCAGGAAGGTGCCGAAGAGGATGAAGAGAAAGACGATGGTCACCACGACGCCCAGGGGGATGCCGAAGACCCCCTCGGTGGTCATGTACATCTGGTTGAGAATCCGGTGAACGTCGTAGCCCCGGTGGCCGAAGCTGCCCGAGATCTGGTTGCCGAAGTAGGCGTAGAGCAGGAACAGCCCGGTGACGATGGGCAGGGGCCAGCCGATGGCCCGGCGCGTGGCGTCGAGCACCATGACGACGCACAGGGTGCCGAAGACCTTGTCGATATCGTTCATGTCCCCCATGCGATTGACGAGATCCTCGAAATCCCAGAGGACATAGGCGCAGACGACGATGGAGAGGGCCGCCCAGAGCCAGTCGATCCAGGCCAGGGCCTTTTTCTTGGGAAACAGGGGGTACTGCATGAAGATGATGAAAAGGCTGAGCATCAGCACGCCCGCCCGCTGCATCATCGCGGGAAGCGGGTAGAAGAGCATCGTCGAGACGATGAAGAGGGTGATGCCGGCGCCGCCCGCGGCGATCAGGCCGCGCAGGACGGGATTGCCTTCATCGAAGGTTGTCGCTTTCTCTTCGGACAGGATCTCTGCCGGCTGGTCGGACATGGGGTCTCCTTCCGCAGCCCGGGGCCCGCCCCTCGATGTTCCTCCGGAGCGGCGTCCGGGACTCTCCGTTTGTATTTTGTATGCATCGGCGGGCCCCGGCCGGACGCCCTTCGGGGCAGGGCCCGATGTTACCCTCTGCGCCTCAGGTCCCCTTGGACCCGGACCCAGCCTGTTCGCCTGCGTGTTGAGATCGAAGAACGGTGAGCGCGGAATCGAGGCTCAGCAGGTGCCTTCGCACGGCCTCTTTCGCCTTGGCCGGGTTTCGCTCCCGGAGGGCTTCCAGGATCACTGCGTGCTCCTGGTCGGTCGTGACGTTTTTCCCCCTCCGGTCCAGGAGGCGGAAGCGGACGATCTGGATGTGGGCGTTGAGGTTGCGGTAGATGCTCAGCAGGCGCTGGTTGCCCATGATCTGGAAAAACAGCAGGTGGAACTCGCTGTCGCGCTCCATGTAGGCCTTGTAGCTCGCCTCGTCGTTCTCGCCCACGCGGACGGTGATCATCTGCCGGAAAAGCTCCTCGAACCGCGAGATCTGCTCGTCCGTCAGGGAGGCGGTGATGGCCTCCACGGCCGCCGTCTCCAGGATGATGCGGGCTTGCAGGATCTCGTGGATATCCTCGAGGGTCACATCCTTTACATAGGTGCCCTTGCGGGGGGCGATCTCTACGAGCCCCTCGCCCGCAAGCCGGAACAGGGCGTCCTTGATGGGGGTGGGGCTCACGCCCAGCAGTTCGCTCAGCTGGTTGAGGTTCAGGTTGTAACCCGGGGGGTAGTTGTAGCTGATAATGTTGGTCTTGATGAAATTGTAGACCTTCTCGTTGATGTTGGTCACATCGATCAGCGTGGACTGCTCTTCCGCGGCCATTTGGGTCATTCTCCCCTGCAATCCGTTGAAAGGTCTACTGCCTGTCTCGGCCAAGGCTTCGTTCTGTTTCACATCCTGCGGGACAACACCATTCATGAAGTCTGAAATTTCAGATTATCGGCACTTGCTAGCATGGCTCGACACTGAATGCAAGCGCTATTTTTCAATGTCCAGACAACCCTACACAATAATTAATGATAAATTATTCCAAGGATTTACGAAAATTTGCCGGTCAAAAAAAATTCTTGACAGCCCCCTTTCCCTGAGTGTATCAGAACATATTGAATACAAAATTTCAGATTGATGATTTCTGCCCGGCCGTCGTAAACCTGAAAGCACGGGAAAGGAGACCGGCCATTGAAATATCAAGTACTTCTGACTGAACGCATCTCTCCCGTCGGCATCGGAATTCTGGAGAGCACGGCGGGGGTCATCGTCGCACCCTCGCCCTCCGATCCGGATCTGTTGCCCCTCATCGGCAGCGCCGACGCCCTTCTGATCCGCAGCACC
>JALOPC010000327.1 GCA_025454095.1 Syntrophales bacterium
TGCCGAGAGGCGGCGCTGACAACCCTGCACGGTCATCCCGCGAGAACGACGGTCAGGAAGGCGCCGAAAATCGAGAGAGCGACGGCGCACAGGTACTCGTGACACAGGACAAAGAGTCTGAACTTCTTCTTCATGTTCTGCATGGTGACAGCTCCTCCTGCTGCGATCATGTCGGGTCGCCGGTTTCCTGACTCGTGACGACCTGCCCGACGCCATTCGCATAAGGGGTACCATCCGTCGGGCAACGGAGAAATGATCGTGATTGCAGGGTGTTGGGTGGAAAAGCGGCTGGCGGGAATCCCCGATCGGACCGTGCCGACCGTGCCGTCCCTGAAGCGTGTCGAGAAAAACTCGAGGGATATCGAAAGGATGAAACAGGTGATCCGTTATGGATGCATCCGTTCCGGAAGGCCGGTTCGCGGGCTGATGCGGCGGGTTCGATCGAATGGGTTGTCGCGGGTCAGATCGACGAGCAGACCTGGTCCTTGCCCCTCTTTTTGGCCTCGTACATGAACCGGTCTGCGCGATTGATGAAGTCCTTCATGTCCTCGCCGGGCCGGAAAGAGGTAATCCCGATGCTCACCGTCTTGGCCTCCTCGCGGCCGGGGACGGGACGGAAGCGCTCGGCGGCGAACTCCGCCCGGATTCTCTCCGCCACGACCTCCGCCTGGTCCCCCTCGGTTTCCGGCATGAAGACGGTGAACTCTTCGCCGCCGTACCGGAAGGCCCAGTCCGTGCGGCGGATGCATCGCTGGATGGTCGCCCCGATGCGCTCCAGGACGCGGTCGCCCTCCATGTGCCCGTAGGTGTCGTTGAAGCGCTTGAAGTCGTCGATGTCGAGAAGCAGCAGCGACAGGGGCCGGCCGTAGCGCTCGGTGCGCTCGATCTCGGCCTGCAGCAGGTTGTAGAAGTGTCGCTGGTTGTACAGGCCCGTGAGGTCGTCGGTGATGCTCAGCTCCATGTAGCGCGACTCGCTCTGCCGCAGGGCCTCCTCGGTTTTCTTGTGACCGTCGATCTCCCGCTGCAGGGCTTCCACGTGGGTCTGGATGCGGCCCGAGAGCACCGAGATGATCACGGCGATCGCCATCAGGGCGAACGCCCGGATCAGGCTCTCGAGCAGGACCTGCGCGTTGCCGGGGAAGTGGAAGAACACGAGCAGCAGGTAGACCATCACGAGAAAGAGCGACAGCAGGAGTCCCCGCTCGCGGTACTGGTACGAGGCGATGAGGATGGGGATGTAGTAGAGGTGAACGAAGATGCCCGGAATGTCCTCGGAAAGGCAGTAAACGGAGACCAGGACGGCGAGCACCGATGTGGCCGCCGTGTAGAACTGCCAGTGCTTATCGGTCAAGGTTCCCTCCTCGTCCCGAAACGTGTTTCTGTCGCCGATCACAGCAGCCAGCTGACTGCCAGGTAGGTCACGATGTCTTCGATCGTGCTCAGGATCGGGGTGGTCGCCCCGCCTGTTCCCGTGTCCACGCCCCCGCGAAGGCCCTGGCGAAGGGCCTGGGCGGCCGTTCCGGTGAGAATCCCGTACAGGGTTGCAAAGTCGGCGTTCAGGAAGGTGGACGCGATGTAGGCCAGAAACCAGATGACGCCGTACTCGAAGAAATGGTGGATGTGCGCAACCCCGGGGATCTTGTCCAGCGTGAAGCCCACGAAGGCGATGATCCAGAAGAGCCACAGGGCGCCGCCGAGCCAGTTGTTGCCGCCGTTTAGCTTCTTGTCGTCCTTGAAGTCGTAGGCGACCTTCAGCAGGGCGATGCCGGGGGACAGGGCGGAGACGGCGCTCAGCAGGTAGAGCCTGAGCTGCGGGACGGGCTGCCCTGCCGGGCCTGCCTGGGCTGCGGACTCGGTGCCCGGCTGTGGCGCCTGCGCCTGGACGCCGACGGCGGGAGCGGCATGAAGGAGCAGGGCTGCGCAGAGCAAGAACGCAACAAGAGTTCTCTTCACTCGACTTTCCTTTTCCATGTGCCGGGTCAGGTCTTTTTCTGCAGGAAGAGCCTCAGGGCTTCGGCGTTGTTGATGACCCGTTCCGTGGAGCCGTAGACGAAGGTCACGGGTCCTCTTCCCATGGCCTCGATCAGCGCCTCGACGCCCGCGGCGTTGCGGTCCAGCTCGGCGAAATAGCGCTTCCGGAACTCGTCCCACTTCGCGGGGTCGTGGCCGTACCACTTCCGCAGCTCGTTGGAGGGCGAGATGTCCTTCGCCCAGTGGTCGATCTTCGCTTTTTCTTTCGTCAGGCCCCGAGGCCAGAGACGATCGACGAGAATCCGGCGCCCGTCGGAGGCGGCCGGCTCGTCGTAGACTCGCTTGATCCGGATCTTCGCTTTCATGGTGATGCCCTCACGGGTCCTGGATGGTTGCATCCGGGGGTTTCGGCTGAACCTTGTTCCGATTGTCGATCCGCTGCCGGTCGACAACGTTTCCTTTCTCGATCCGCAGGAGCACCTCCTCCTCGTATACGGTCTGGTACCCCATGTGCACGTATCGGAGCGGCTTGCCGCGGGGTATGCGCAGGGTTCCCGTGAACCACTCGGCCTTCAGCGGTGCCCTCTTGCCGGGGAATACCCCCTCGAAATCGACAGGAGCGGCCTTGCCCGAGCTGTCCCGTATCCAGGCCTTGATGTCGACGAGGTACAGGGCGCCCTCCCGGATCTCCCAGGACCCGATGTAGCCTCGCCAGCAGGCGGTGTGCGGGGCGGCGAACTCGGGACGCGGGTTGTCTTTCGTGAAATAGGATTCCAG
>JALOPC010000328.1 GCA_025454095.1 Syntrophales bacterium
CCATCCCAGGTTCGTAGAGAGTTTATTTTATCAAAATCAATTATTACTATATAGTTAACTATGGGTGGTCTTTGAAGACGATCGACATCGACCCGGAGGTCTACGAGAAGCTGAAGGAATTGGCAGACCCCTTCGTCGAGAGCTCTCCGAACGAAGTGCTGCGGCGTATTCTGGGGCTTTCCGCTCCGGGAGGCGGCGTGAAGGGCGGACTGACGGGTCCCCCGGAGGAGACAGCGTTCCGGGAAACGGCATGGGCGGAGCTTCGTCGGAGCGAGGCCCGGGCGCACCCGGGATTCCTGACCTTTCTCATCGACAAGCACAAGGCCGCCGGCGGGGGATTCAGCACGGCCGACATCGTACCCTTCATGGACCGGTTCAATCTGGTGACCCCCTCGGGGTTCTACCGCAACCCCTGGATGGAGAGGCCCTACGGGGGGCGGAAGAGAGGGAAGATGAGCTGCGAGGGCTCCGTCGAACAGTACCGACAGTGCCGGCACTACGGGTGCTGGGGGGGCCGGGACAGCAAGGACGGCTGCGATGAACTGGGCTGCCGTTACCATCCCCGGAATCCCTGCCCCGAGAGCTGCGTGGGGCGAAACAAGTGCGACCTGCGCAAGGGGGTCATCTGGAAACGGCAATCGCCTTTGGCCCCTTACACCTTCGGGAAGGATTATGTCGAAATCGTCCGTTCGGAATTTCTGAAGGGCCGGACGATTCCCCTGGGGCTCCTGGCAGGGGCGTTTTACGGCGGGGAGGAGGAGAGTGAGCGAGCGCTCATTCAATTTGTAAAGGAATTCCACATAGATGAGCGGGAGAGGGTTCTCTTTCAACCCTCGTAGGGGTTTGGAAGGCGCGCGGGATCGACGTTACAGGCGGCAAAATAGTTTTGGCGACTCTGTCGAATTCACCTTGACAGGGTGGTGGTTTTTTGTTACGGAGCTTGCGGTTTGACGTGTGTCGCTCTGTGAAATAAAACGTTTCAAATTTGACTCAAAGACCGAGGTGGTAACGTGTCGGAACATAAGAAAAATGGAAAAGTCGGTGCCGTCATGGTGGTGGGATCCGGGATCGCCGGGATCCAGGCCGCCCTGGACCTTGCCAATTCCGGGATGAAGGTCTACATGGTCGAAAACGGGATCAGCATCGGCGGGGTCATGGCCCAGCTCGACAAGACGTTCCCCACCAACGACTGCTCGGCCTGCATCCTCTCGCCCAAGCTCGTCGAGGTTGGCAGGCACCCCAACGTGGAGATCCTGACCCGCCGGACGGTGGAATCCGTCGAGGGCGAGGCCGGCCGCTTCACCGTCAAGCTCACGAAGGCGCCCCGGTACGTCGATCTCTCCAAGTGCACGGGCTGCGGCGACTGCGCCACGGCCTGCCCCATCACGGTCAAGGCAGACTTCAACGAAAACCTGAGCGACCGGAAGGCCACCTACAGGCACTTCCCCCAGGCCATCCCCAGCGGGTTCGCCATCGACAAGCTCGGCACGTCGCCCTGCAAGGCGGCCTGCCCGACTCACATCAGCGTCCAGGGCTACGTGGCCCTCATCGCCGTCGGCAAGTACAAGGAAGCCCTCAAGCTCATCAAGCAGGAAAACCCCTTCCCAAGCGTCTGCGGGCGCGTCTGCAACCACCCCTGCGAAGAGGCCTGCATGCGCGGCAAGGTCGAGCAGCCCATCGACATCATGCACCTCAAGCGCTTTGTCGCCGACCTCGACCTCAACGACGCCACCAAGTACGTCCCCGAGATCAAGGAGAAGAAGGGCAAGAAGGTCGCCGTCGTCGGCGCCGGCCCCGCGGGCCTGTCCTGCGCCTACTACCTGGCGATCGAGGGCTATGACGTCACCGTCTACGAGAAGGCCCCCATCCCCGGCGGCTGGATGACCCTGGGCATCCCCGAGTACCGCCTGCCGCGCAACGTCCTCAATGCCGAGATCAAGACCATGACCGACATGGGCGTCAAGATCCTCTGCAACCAGGAGGTGGGCAAGACGATCACCCTGGAGCAGCTCCGCAAGGACTACGACGCCCTGTTTATCGGCGTGGGCGCGCAGCTCTCGAGCAAGCTCGACATCCCCGGCGAGGACATGCAGGGCGTCATCCACGGCGTCGACTACCTCAAGCGCGTCAACCTGGGCGAGAAGGTCTTCCTGGGCGAGAAGGTCGCCGTCATCGGCGGCGGCAACGTGGCCATGGACGCCGTCCGCACGGCCATCCGCACGGGCTCCAAGGACGTCTTCATTCTCTACCGCCGCTCCCGCGCGGAGATGCCCGCCTCCGTCGAGGAGATCGAGGAGGCCGAGGAGGAAGGGATCCGCTTCGAGTTCCTCGTGGCCCCCACCCGCGTCGTCGGCAAGGACGGCAAGGTGACGGGCATCGAGTGCCTCCGCATGGAGCTGGGCGAGCCCGATGCCAGCGGACGTCGCCGCCCCGTCCCCATCAAGGGCTCCGAGTTCATCGTCGAGTGCAACGCCATCGTCCCGGCCATCGGCCAGGCCTGCGACCTGGGCTTCGTGGCGAAGGACAGCGGCATCTCGATCAACAAGTGGGTCAACTTCGACGTCGACGAGGTGACGTTCCAGACGACGGCCCCCGGCGTGTTCGCCGGCGGCGACGCCGTGACGGGCCCCGCCACGGTCATCAAGGCCGTCAACGCCGGCAAGGAGGCCGCCAAGTCCATCGATCGCTACCTCAAGGGCGAGGACGTGAAGGCCGGCCGCGCGAAGGACTGGAAGAAGGG
>JALOPC010000329.1 GCA_025454095.1 Syntrophales bacterium
CACCTGCGAGCGGTCGATGAACCGGATGGCTTCGCTGATCAGTCCCCTGCTCCGCGACAGCAGGATGTCGCCGGGCATCAGCTGCGAGATCGGGATGTCCCTCTTCACCGGCCTCTCTCCACTGTCCCTTCCCGTTCTTCCCTCACTTCTTTCACTTCCCCCACTTCCTTCGCTTCTTCTATGCGCTGCAGACCACCTTCGGCACGAAGGTCATCAGGTAATGGTACGGCCCGATCTCGTGCAGGCCCGTTTGCCGGAAACCGAAGGGCAGGACCAGCGCACCCACGTCGCCGGGAGAGAGCCGGACGGAAACGGGGGGACCCGGCGGGCCGGGGATCTTCTTGAACTCCACGACGGCAAACATCCCGTGGCGCTTCAGGAGCCTGCGGACTTCGGCCAGCGCCCCGTCCTGAATCCCTTCTTCCCTGAGGTCGTGGAGAACCGCGGCCATGAGGATCCCGTCCATGCTGTCGCCGCGCAGGGGAAGGGGCTTGCCGAGATCGGCCACGAGGGGCCGTATGTTCTTCAGGCCCCGGCGCCCGATTTCCTCCCGCAGGTTCCCGATCCCCTCCGCCCAGAGATCGACGCCGTGAACGAGCCCCCCGTCACCGGCCCTTTCCGCCATGGCAAACGTGTACATCCCCGCACCGCAGCCCATGTCGAGCCACTCGCCCCCGGGCTTCGGCGCGAGGACGCGGAACAGCTCCGCCGCATCGATCAGCTCGAAACTGCTCTTGCCCGCCCCGCGGGGCCTCGACGATGGATCGTTCTGCATGCGTCTCCGAACCGGGCCGTGCGCTTCCTGCCGACGGCCGCAGGCAATCCTATCAATTTTGCGCGAGGAGGACAATGCCGATCACGATGAGCCCTGCGGCCGGCATCCGCCTTCCCGCCTGCCCTTCGCTGAGCAGCCCCGCGCCCATGGCCACGGCGATCAGCACGCTCACCTCGCGGGCCGGGGCCACGTAGCTGACGGGCGTGAACACCATGGCCGTCAACACGAGGATGTAGGAAAGGGGGGTCAGCAGGGCCACCCAGACGGCCTCCCTCCTGCTGCGGTGCCACAGGGAGCGTACCTCGTCCCGGTGTTTCAGCGCGTAGGGGGTCAGCAGCACGGTGCGCCCCAGATTCGAGCCGTAGTCCACCAGGATCGGCGGCAGCAGCAGCGTGCTGACGGAAACCTTGTCCCAGACCGTGTAGCCGGCGATCAGCACACCCGTTGCGAGGCCGAAGCCGACGGATCGTCCGGCACGGCCCCGCCGGAGCCCCTGGAGCCCTCTCGAGATGACGAAGACGCCCGCGATCACCAGGGCGGCCCCGATCAGGGCCGGCACGGTGGGCCGTTCGCCCAGGACCGCGACGGCCGCCGCCGTCGCCAGCATGGGACCGGAGCCTCGCGCCACGGGATAGACGACGGAGAGATCGCCGTGCGCGTAGCCCCGCTGGAGAAGCAGGAAGTAGAACAGGTGCAGGACGGCGCTCCCTGCGAGGAACAGGGCCTCGATGCCCCCGACGTGGGGCCGCTGCCACAGGCAGACCCCGATCGCGACGGGGAGATAGAAAACGGCGGAAAGGGCGGCAAAGAGCCATACGAACGCCGCACCGCCCCCCGCGCGCTTGGCGAGAAAGTTCCACGAGGCGTGGATGAAGGCGGCAACCAGGATCAGGGCGAGGGCGAAGCCGGTCATCTTCCCAACCGATGAAGTCCTCCACGCCGGCCGACAGGACGGCGCTCGCTCTCGATACCCCGGCCGCCGCCCGGCGTCAATGCTTTTTCGCGAAACGCGTCCCTCGCGGCTTGGCAGCACGGCCCCGTTGTGTTAGAAAGCAGGGGATCCTGGCGATCGGCTGGAGGCTTTTTGAAACGGCAACGCGGGGGCGAGATCCCCTCCGAACTCTGGAACGACTGGCGCTGGCAGTTCAAGAACCGGATCCGAACGGCGGACGGGCTGAGGGAGTATCTTGCCCTGCGTCGCGGGGAGCGTCTCGCGCTGGATGACGTGGCGCGCGCATACCGTGCCGCGGTCACCCCGTATTATGCCTCCCTGCTGGATGCGGGGAATCCCCTCGACCCCATCCGGCGGCAGTGCATCCCCGATCCCCGGGAAATCGCCTCGTCCCGCGGCGTCGAAGACCCTCTGGAAGAGCAGGCCCACAGCCCGGTGCCGGGCCTGATCCACCGGTTCCGCGACCGCTGCCTCGTCGTCGCGACAAACCGCTGCGCCGTCTACTGCAGGCACTGCAACCGCAAGCGGCTCTGGCGCGAGCGGGAGAGACTGCTGGCGCCGCGCGAACTCGAAGCGATCGCCGGGTACATCGAATGCCGCCCGGCCCTGCGCGAGGTGATCCTGTCGGGAGGCGACCCGCTGACCCTCTCCGACGGACGGCTGGAGCGTATCCTCGCGCGGCTGCGCGCCATCGGGCACGTCGAGGTCCTGAGAATCGGGAGCCGGATGCCCGTTGTGCTGCCCATGCGGGTGACGCAGCGACTCTGCCGCATGCTCAGCGCGCACCGGCCCCTGTGGCTCCTGACCCAGTTCAATCACCCCCGGGAAATCACGCCCGAGGCCGCCGCGGCCTGCGAACGGCTCCTCGAGGCGGGCATCCCCGTCCTGAACCAGTCGGTGCTGCTCAAGGGCGTCAACGACGACTACCGGACGCTGCGCGAACTGCTCTACGGTCTCGAACGGATCTGCGTGAAGCCCTACTACCTCTTCCAGTGCGAAGACGTGA
>JALOPC010000051.1 GCA_025454095.1 Syntrophales bacterium
CGTTGTGCTTCGTCCTGCGTCGTTGCGGCGTACGCCCAAAGTACGCCTCACTCCTCGGGCTCGCACGCCTTGCATCTAACCTTTTTTGACCAGCCTTGGAAGTCCTTATGATTTACCTTTCCCCTGGCGGGAGAGGCACTACAAATTTTCCCTCTCCCTCGACGGGAGAGGATCACATTCAAATTCCCTCTTCCTTGACGGGAGAGGGCAAGGGTGAGGGTGAACCATGAACAAATCTCGGCTTTCCATCAATGCCAGAAACCTCAGAAAACGGCAGACCCGTGCCGAGGAGCTGCTCTGGAGAAATCTGCGAGCCAGGCAGTTGGACGATGCCAAGTTCAGACGGCAGGTGCCCATCGGGGACTACATCGTGGATTTTATTTCGTTCGAGAAAAAAATCATCATCGAACTGGATGGCGGACAACATGCCGCGGCAACGACACGGGATGCCGAAAGAGATGCTTGGCTCAAGGGGCGGGGATACAACGTGCTTAGATTCTGGGACAATGAAGTGTTCCAGAATATGGAAGGGATCCTGGAGGTCGTCAGGAAAAATGTCGCATCGACGCCCGCAGCTGACCCTCTGCAATAGAGGAAGGGGAATCGTCCCCCTCACCTTAATCCTCTCCCGCGAGGGGAGAGGAAGACCAAGTACAGGACCGCCTCCCCGGACGGGAGAGGCACTACGAAATTTCCCTCTCCCTTGACGGGAGAGGGCAAGGGTGAGGGTGAATTGTCCTGCCCCCTCACTTCAATCCCGAAGGTTTCCCATGGATCAAGGAATGCTCAACCTCCGCTCCTGGCCCCAGGCCGTCCTGCACATCGACGGCGACGCCTTCTTCACGTCCTGCGAGGAGGCGATCCACCCGGAACTCAGGGGCAAGCCCCTCATCACGGGGGGCGAGCGGGGGATCGTGGCCTGCGCGAGCTACGCCGCCAAGGCCCTGGGGATCAAGCGCGGCGTGCCCCTGCACGAGGCAAGGAAGATCTGCCCGGGGCTCATCGTGCTGCCGTCGGACTACGAGACCTACAGCCTCTTCTCGCGGCGCATGTACAACATCGTGCGGCGCTTCACCCCCCAGGTGGAGGAATACTCCATCGACGAGGCCTTCGCCGACCTCACGGGACTGCGCCGCTCCTTCCACGCCTCCTACGAGACGATCGCCTCCAACATCAAGCGCGAGGTCGAGCGCGAGCTGGGGATCACCGTCTCCGCGGGCCTCTCGCTCTCCAAGGTGCTCGCCAAGGTGGCCTCGAAGCACCGCAAGCCCGCGGGCTTCACCGTGATCCCGGGCCGCCGGATCCCCGAGTACATCCGGGAGCTGCCCGTCGAGAAGATCTGGGGGATCGGCCCCGCCACGACGAACTACCTCTGGAAGATGGGGATCAAAACGGCCCTGGAGTTCGCGAGGCTTCCCGAGGCCGTGGTGAAGAAGAAGTTCGCCAAGCCCGGGCAGGAGATCTGGCGCGAGCTGCGCGGCGAGTCGGTCTGCCCCGTCGCGGCCGAGGAGAAGAGCGACTACGCCTCCATCAGCAAGACCAAGACCTTCGCCCCGCCCACGAGCGATGCCGAATACCTCTTCGCGCAGCTGCTTCGCAACCTCGAGTCGGCCTGCATGAAGGCCCGGCGCTACCACCTCGCGCCGCGCAGGCTCATCGGTTTTCTCAAGATGAACGACTTCGAGTACCGAGGCAGCGAGGTGAGGCTCTCCCGCCCCTCGGCCCACCCGCTGGAGCTCTGCGAGGTGCTGCGGGGGCTCTTCGACGAGCTCTACCGCAGGGAGGACCTCTACCGCTCCACGGGTGTCATCCTCGCGGATCTCATGCCCGATCGAAACGTCCAGTACACCCTCTTCGAGAGCCCCCTGCGGGCCGAGAAGGTGCGCGACCTCTACGCGGCCGTCGACGAGATGCGCGAGAAGTTCGGCAAGCACTGCCTGCACCTCGGCGCCGCCCACCCCATCGACGCGCTCGGCAAGGGCCGCCGCGGCACGCCCACCGTGCGCGAGCAGACGGCCTTCTTCGGCGAGACGAAGAGAAAGCACCTGCCCCTGCCCGTGCTGCACGTGAAGGTCTGACGTTGATTTTTGTTGACTTCACGACCGGATTTTCCGCTAATGGGGCGAAGGGTTCGCGGACCCCATCTTCTTGCGCCGCACGCGGAGCGACCGACATGGATTACACGCAACACTACGGGTTCGGCAGGATGCCTTTCGGCGAGGACGCGGACCGCGAGGCCCTGTTCCCGTCGGAGACGCACAAGGAAGCCCTGGCGTCCGTGCTCTACGGGATCCGGGAACGCAAGGGCTACACCGTCATCTTCGGCGAGAGGGGCATGGGAAAGACCCATCTGGCCCGGCAGGCGATGGACCGCCTCGACGAGGGGACGCGGGCCGTGCTGATCGAGGCCTCCCATGACCGGTATTACATGCTGCTCAAGGAGCTGACGGGCAAGCTGGGGATTCGCACTGCGGAATCCAGCAAGGGCCCCCTGCTGCACGAGCTCTACGAGTTCCTGATCCGGTGCCTGGAGAAGGGCGAGAACGTCGTGCTGTTCCTCGACGACGCGCACCGGATGAAGGACGAGATCGTCGAGGAGCTGCGGCTCATGTCCAACCTGGAGACGAGCCGGACCAAGCTGATCCAGATCGTCATCCTGGCGGAGCACGAATTGGACCGCAGGCTGGGCGCAGAGCACCTGCGGCAGATCCGGCAGCGTATCCAGATCGTGCACCGTCTCGCTCCGTTCAGCAACGAGGAGTCGCGGCATTACATCGAGCATCGGCTGACCCGGGCCGGCGGCAGCGCCGCGGTCTTCACGCCGGAGGCGATGGAGGCTCTCTGCAAGGCTGCGGGCGGGGTTCCCGGCACCCTCAACGTCCTGTGCGACGGCGCCCTGGCCCTGGGGGCGCAACGGTCCGAAAACCCCGTGTCCGCCCGAACGGTGCGGGATGCGCAGCGCTCCGCGGCGCCCCTGGCCCGGCCCGTGTCCCCGTCGCCCTCGGCCGCCGCCTCGGCGGGGTCGGTCATGCGATCGCCCTGGCTCTATGCCGCCCTGGCTGTTGCGGCGTCGTTTGTGATGATGGGCGGCTGGTACTATTACGCGAAGCAGACGGCGGGCGTTGCGCTGCAGGGGGCGGTCGTCGCGACGCCGACTGCCGCGAAGGCCCCCGCCGCGGCCCCGGCGGCCAAAGTGCAGGCTCGCGTGGTGGCGCCGGTGACCGCCCCGGCGGCCAAGGGCCCTGCACCCGTCCCTGCAGCCCCGGTGAAAGGGCCTGCCGCGCAGGAACCTGCCGACAGGGGCGCGCCGCTCAAGACGGTCGTGGTCCCGGAAGGGGCGACACTCTCCTCCATCGCCACCCGGCATTACGGCTCGGCAACGGCGATGGCCCTGGACCGTATTCTCGAGGCCAACCCGGAGATCGCCGACGTGGATCTCATCCTGACCGGCAGCGAGGTGCTTCTGCCGCAGGCCGCGGGAACGGCGCGGATCACGAAGGGGGCGGACGGATCCTTCGGCGTGCACGCCGCCACGTTCATGACGTACCGGGAAGCCCGCGAGTACGTCGGGAAGATCGGCGCCGCTCCCGGCAAGGTCGAGATCGTCAAGAGGGGCGTCGGGCCCCGCAAGGACTGGTACCGTGTCGTGATGGGCCCCTTCGGGAGCCGGGACGAGGCCCGCAGCGCGCTCGAGACCCTGGAACGCAGGGCCCTTCCCTGAGCCCGCGGGCGGGAAGAGCGCCGCCTTTTCCCTGGACAGTGCCCGTCCGATTCCCTATACTTCCGGCGTGCCGCGGAGGCGGCCAGGACCGGAAGGAGAGACCGAGATGCCCTACGAGGAAGGGGGATTCCGACAGAAGGCGCAGCAGCGCTACTACGCGGTCATGGAAACCGTCGCCCGCCCCTTCGTGGCGGCCGGTGTCTCGCCCAACCACATCACGCTGATGGGTCTCGGCTTCTCGCTCGTGGCGGGCATCCTCTTCGCCATGGGGCTCATCTTCCTCGGGGGGATGTTCCTCTGGTTCTCGGCGCTCATGGATCCCATCGACGGCACCGTGGCGCGCCTGTCGGGCAAGGCGTCGCGCTTCGGCGCCCTCTTCGACTCCACCCTCGACCGCTATGCCGAGTTCTTCATCTTCTTCGGCTTTCTCTTTCACTTCCGCGACGGCTGGATGTTCTGGGTCACGGCCCTGGCGCTCATGGGCTCCGTCATGGTGAGCTACGTGAAGGCCCGCGCGGAGGGCCTGGGGCAGAAGGAATTCCGGGGGCTCATGCAGCGCCCCGAGCGGCTCATCCTCCTGATCGCCGGGACGGTCCTCAATGCTCCGATCAACGGCCTGGTCGCCCCCGGCTGCGGGGACTGCACCCTGCAGGGGACAATCGTCCTCCTCGCCGTCCTCACCAACTTCACCGCCGTGCAGCGGCTGGCGGCCAGCCGGAAAGAACTGGCGTGAGGGAAGGGTCCGGGGTCCTCACCGGTTGATGACGTAATCCTTTCCCGGGAGCGCTTCGGTTGCGAATCTCCGGTCGCCGAAGTCCGGCCGGCGGCCGTTGAGGCTTTCATTGAAAAAGTGGTGGACGCAGGCCTGCCCGCCGTTGCCGACGAAATAGCGGTGCTCCGCGACGGCCTGCCCGAAATCGACGTACACCGCATTGCCCGCCACGCGCTCCGCCTCGTCTTTCTGCCGTGTCCCGTGCCTGCCCAGCCGTGCTGTGCCGATCCCGAGCCCCGCAAAGCTCAGCATGGGGTCGTCGTGCCCGTAGGTGATGAACACCGCCGCGGAGAAGTCGATCTTCTCGACCCACGCGGCATGACGATCCACCGTCGAGGACGACGAGCTGATGACGACGCTGTCGATGAGGCCGCCGGGCAGCCCTCCCGTGTAGTTCCCGAGAAACCCCTCCAGGACGAAGCTGCCCATGCTGTGGGTCAGCAGCGAGACCGTCAACCCTGCCGTCGAGGCGCCGCGGATATCGCGCAGCTGGCCGAGGACGTCCCCCAGGGCGGGGCCGGCGTCGCGGGCCTCGCGTTCGGGGAAGAGACCCGTCCCGGAGGGCCACGTGAACAGGATCGGCATCACCCCGTACTCGTCGGCCAGGCTCCTGAGAATCCCCTCCCGGATGGATTTGGACGGTTCGTCCCCGCGCCCGTGGATGTAGAGCACGATGGGCCGGCGGGGCTCGTCCCGGAGGGATGCCGCGACGATGTCGCGGAAGTCTCGCACGGGCCGGACGGTGCCGGGAAGGACCATGAGCTCCGGCCGTGCCGTGTCGGGCAGCTCCGACGGGGACTTCACCGCCATGGACGGCACCCGGTCCGGCAGCCCGCACGTTCCGGCAGCCGGTGTCTTGACGTCATGGGTCCGGAGGCACCCCGAGAGGGCGGCCCCCGCGAGCACCAGGGACAGGGCGATTGCCCCGCGTCGATTCATGAGGACCTCCTTGTGCGGCTGCGCGCCGCCGCGTTCACTGGCTCCACTTGATCAGGAACACGCCGGCGACCATGATGGCGGCGCCCGCGAGCCGCTCGCGGATGTTCTGCTCCCCGAACCACCACGCCCCGTACACGACCCCGAGCAGGAGGCTCAGCCGCTTGATGGCGATCATGTAGGCCGCCTCGACCTGCGCGATGGCCATCATGTGGCAGACGTTCTCGACGGAGCAGACGAGGCCGAGCATCAGCATGGCCTGCGGCCTGCTGAAGAGGCCCGGGGCATTCCGGTCGTTGCCCGCCAGGGGCCAGAGCGAGACGATGACCACGGTCAGCACGAGATTGTAGACGGCGGCGAAGAACCAGGGGTTCGAGTGCAGGACGGCGATCTTCCCGAGCGGCGCCGTGACGGCGTAGAGCACGGAAATGGAGAGCATGATCCAGGAGCCGGGCTCGCGGGCGACGGCCCGGATCGGCCCGAGAAGCCCCGTCTTCATCTTGGAGAGATTCAGGACGTAGGCCCCCGCGACAATGAGCGCGATCCCCGTCGCGCCGCCCGCCGTGATCGTCTCGTCGAGGAGCAAGCGGCCCGTGAGGATCATGAACACGGGCGTGAAGGCCAGGAAGGGCACGGAGAGCGACAGCGGCGAGAGCTTGAGCGCCCGCATGTAGAGAAAGAAGGCGGTGACCTCCAGCGGCAGCGCCGCGGCGAGGGCCAGCCAGAACGTCCCGTCGGGGACGACCGCGGGAAGGAAGAGCAGCGTCAGGACCATCCAGGGGGCGATGGCGACGATGCGGGTGACCCCCATGCGGTAGGGCGCCAGGTCGCCGAAGAAGCGCTTCGTCATGGCGTCCGCCGTGGCCAGGCACAGGGCGGCCGTGAGGGAGAGCAGGAACCAGGTCATCTCAGTTGAACCGGCCCCCCCAGTAGGCGTCCTGGCGGATCTGCTCGACGGCCTCGCCGACGAGGATGGCGGCGGCCTGTTTCAGGCTTTCCGCCTGCTCGTCGCAGATCTTGAAGTTGGTCGGGATGGAACTCACCCTGGCGAAGAGCTCCGGGTGGGCGTCCTTGAGCCGGTCGAACCGGAGATGAAGGAACATCGCGCGTGTCCGGCCCTTCACGTACTTTTCGAATTCGCGGGCCCTGAGCCGCTGGTTCTCCACCATCAGCAGGCTGTAGGTGTCCTTGACGTTGGAGAAATCGACGAAGTAATCCAGGAAGTGCCGCGGGTCGGGGTCGGCCGCGCTCTTCGCCTTCGTGGCCGGCCTTGCGTCGGCGAGGATCACGAGGACCGGGACGTCGCGGTAGCGGTCCCCGTTGTCGCGCAGCAGGATCCGCCACAGGGACTCGATGCCGAGGTTGTCCTGGACGCCGCCGTCCATGAGGTGGATGTACTGTTCCGCCGGCGTGGCGAAGTTGCGCAGCGTGACGTAGTGGAAGGCCCCCGGGAAGGCGGCGGAGCCCGCGACGCCGTAGGCGACGGGGAACAGGTCGAGCCGCGAACGGAGGGTCTCGAAGCCCTCGGCGGTGAAGCTGAAGATCTCCGGCACCGCCGCGCTGTCGGTGTTGTTGGTCGCGTTGAGGATGACGTAGGGCCGTCGCGGGTTGAGGTCGCGCATGAGAAAACTGTTCTCCCTGTCCCTCGTCCCGCCGAAGAGGGTCTCGGCGAAGGTCTCGGCCATCACGTCGGTGCGGTCGAAGTACGTGGCATATCGAATGATGTTTTCAGGCCGCCAGCAGTTGATGCGCCAGCGGTCGATAAAATTCTGTTGGAGCAGCGGGTAGACGACACTCTCTGTCCAGATCGTCCGCCGAAGATCGGGGTTCACCGTGGCGGGGCAGTCCTGCGCGTCGTCGCAACTGGCCGCGTAGAGCGCGGCCGCCACGGAGCCGCCCGAGGCCGACGAGAGGACGTCGGCCCGCTGGAGGATCCCGTGCCGGCGAAGCTCGAACATCACGGCGGCGGAGAACACGGCAGCGCGGCTCCCCCCGCCCGAGAAGGCGAGGGCGACGAAATCGGGGTCCCGCCGGGAGGGGTCGGCGAGGCACCGGTCGATGGAGCGCTCCGGCGGGGTCCCGCTCCAGGCGTTGCGGCACCGCCATTCCACGTCGTGGCGGACGTCGGTCGATGCGATGTAGGCGGCCGACGCGGCGGCGGGCGCCGGCAGCCTTGCGTCGTCGGCCGAGAGGTTGACGTGGCTGTTCTTCGGCACGATGACGCAGGATGCGAGCATCAGCGCCGCTGCGATCAACGTCGACGAAAGAAGATTCCTGCGCAGCATAAACCGCCCTCCAGTCCCTTCCGGGGTCGATGTCGGTTCGTTTCCCGGCCCACGGATTTATCGCTTCGCTTATAGCACAAAAAAAAGCGGTATTGCTCGCGGTATCCTGCCGAATCGGAGAGGCCGGTCTCGTCGCAGGACGGAAAAAAATTTGTTTCCCACATCGCGTCCCCCGGCTGCAATCCACAAACATGGGTTGCGACTGTTGCCTGAGTTTACACTTTTTGTTTTTTTCTAAAAACATTTTTCCGGCGTGGTGTTAGGGAGAAATTGTTGCCCGGGACGGGCTGCAACTGCCGGATTTCTTTACAAAACGGCAAGGCCGGGAATGGGCTGGAGCCCATGATTATGCCTTTGCGGCGCGCAGTTATCCTTTGTGGTTTGGTTTGTGTATTGTTCAACTTCCGCGTCTCGAAACGTATTTCGATCACGTGTCTTTTCCAAGGCAAGGAGGTGGGTAACCATGAAACCGAAAAAGCGCATTGATTTTAGATTCTTGTCTCTCCTTCTCGTCGCGCTGCTGACCCTGTCGGCCGGCTGCGGCGGAGGCGGGGGGGAAGGCTCGTCCGTTACCGCCCAGACGGGGACCGTGGCGATCTTCATCAAGGACGCCCCGACCGACGAGTTCGA
>JALOPC010000052.1 GCA_025454095.1 Syntrophales bacterium
AGCCATGATCTGGCAGGCCGACCTGCTGCTTCTGACCCTGGTGGTGATCTGCGGGGTCACGACCCTCGTCCTGAAGGACCTGCTCGCCGCCACGCTGGTCTTCAGTGTGTACAGTCTCCTGATGTGCCTGCTCTGGGCCGAAATGGGGGCCGTGGACGTAGCGTTCACGGAGGCAACCGTCGGCGCCGGGGTCAGCACGATGCTGTTCATCGCCACGATCCTGCGAACCACAAGGAGGAGCAAGGATTGAAACGGATCGCCCTGATCTCCACGCTGCTCGCCGGAGCCCTGCTGATCTGGGGCACGCGCGATTTCCCTTCCTGGGGGGACCCCAACGCCCCGGCCTCCCGCCACGTCTCGCCGACCTACATCGAGGGCACGGTGAAGGATACGAGCATCCCCAACGCCGTCACCTCCGTGCTGGGTGATTACCGGGGCTATGACACGATGTTCGAGACCGTCGTCATCTTCTGCGCCGGCATCGTGGTCATCAGCGTCCTGAGGAGGCCCGACGCATGAAAAAGGATTACTCCCTGCCGCAGGACCGCCCGATCGGCCCGAGCCTCATCATCGAGATGGGGGTGCGGGTCATGATCCCCTTCATCCAGCTCTTCGGCCTGTACGTGATCGCCCACGGCCACCTGAGCCCGGGGGGAGGGTTCCAGGGCGGCGTCGTGCTGGGGGCCTCGTTCATCCTGATGGCGATCGCCTTCGATCGGGCGTGTTCATCTACACCGGCACGGGCGTGCTGTGCGCCCTGCTCGGGGGGCTCTTCCTCGACTACAGCGCCATGGACGTCCTCCTGGCGCTCGGGCCGGTCGAGTGGCGCTCCATGGGGGTGTTCATCGTCGAACTCGGCGTGGGGCTGGCGGTCACGAGCATCATGGCGTCGCTGTTCTGGGACCTCGCCTCGGGCGGGGACATGGAGAAGGGGCTCTGAGATGGACGCGATCCTGACGGAAATCATCGCCAAGTACAACTACTGGATCTACGTCGTGCTGATGATGATCGGCTTCTACGCGATGATCGGCAAGAACAACCTCGTGAAGAAACTCCTCGGGATGAACATCTTCCAGACGGCCATCATCCTCATGTTCATCTCCGCGGGCGTGAAGAAAGGCGGCTTGATCCCGATCATCGACAAGCAGGCCGCACTGGAGCACGGCGTCAACTCGGCGCTGATCAACAACCCGGTGCCCCACGTCCTGATGCTGACGGCCATCGTGGTCTCCGTCAGCGTCACGGGAGTCGCGCTGGCGCTCATGCAGCGGATCTACCGGCGCTACGGAACGCTGGAAGAAAACGAAATCCTGGAGAAGATGGACCGGTGAGCCCGACCAACCTGCACATGTACGCCCTCGCCACCCCCCTGATCGGGGCCTTCGCGGTCATGGTCCTGGGGCGTTATTCCCGGCGGGCCGTGGCTCCCATCGTCCTGGGCGTGCTGTCCTTTTCTTTCGCCGCGGCCCTCACCGTCTTTCTGCAGGTGCTCAGCGGCGGCGGGTTCCGCTACGTCGTCGGCAACTGGCTTGCCCCCTACGGGATCGAGCTGTCCGTCGATCACCTGGGTTCCCTCATGCAGGTGCTCGTCTCGGGCGTGGCCCTGACGGCCAGCGTCTCCGCTTTGAAGAGCGTGGCCAACGACCTGCAGGACCGGCAGCACCTGTTCTTCACCCTGTACCTGATCCTCATCGCCGGCCTGCACGGCCTGGTGCTGACGGCGGATGCCTTCAACGTCTACGTGCTGCTCGAAATCGCCTCGATCACGGCCTACGGGCTCATCGCCCTGGGTCGGGGGCGCGCGATCGTCTCGAGCTTCAACTACGTCATCATGGGCTCCACGGGTGCCTGCTTCTACCTGCTGGGCATCGGCTACCTCTACATCCTCACCGGCACGCTGAACATGGCTGACCTGGCGCGGATCATCCCGACCCTGCAAAGCGGGCCGGCCCTGGCCACGGCGTTCTCGTTCTGCATCGTCGGCCTGTGGATCAAGATGGCCTTTTTCCCGCTGCACGTCTGGCTGCCCAACGCCTACTCCGACATGCCCGACGGCGCCGCGGTGCTGGTCGCGCCGCTCATGACCAAGGTCACAATCTACCTGATGATCCGGTTCATGTTCTCGATCTTCTCGCCGGCCTACGAGTTCATCCAGCACGCGGGGGTGCAGCAGATCGTCGTGGGGATGGCGGCCCTGGGCATCGTCTGCGCCTCGGCCATGGCCCTCGGCCAGAAAAACCTGCGGCGGATGCTGACGTACCTCATCATTGCCGAAGTCGGTTACATGGTCGGCGGCGTGTGGCTGGCCAATACGCAGGGCTTGACCGGGGCGATCCTCCACATCGTCAACGACGCGCTGATGACGCTGTGCCTGTTCCTGGCCGTCTCGGCGATCGCCTCCCGGGCGGGGGCGCTCGACTTCGAGAGTCTCCGGGGGCTTTTCCGGCGCATGCCGGTCACCATGGCGGCCCTGGTCGTCGCGGCCCTGTCCATGATCGGCGTGCCGCCCACCTGCGGGTTCTTCAGCAAGTGGTACCTGCTTCTCGGCGGCATCCAGGCGGGGCAGTGGCTCTACGTCGGCGCGCTGATCTTCAGCAGCCTCGTGAATGCCGTCCTGTTCTTCCGGGTGATCGAGATCGCCTACTTCCGGACGCCCGACGAGGGCGCGCACGGGTCGGGCCACGAGGCCGTACCGATCCGGGAGGCGCCGGCGGCGATGCTGCAGCCGCTCGTGGCGGCCGCAGCGGCGCTGGTCGTCGTCGGCCTGGCGACGGGGCCGCTCGTGCAGCACGTGATCCGCTTCGCCCTGCCGGGCGGGTTCTGAGGTGCGGGATGCAGGGGATAGGGAAAAACAAGCCCGTTGGGGTGTCCAACTGAGATGAATCTTCAACCTTCAACCTGGCCGCTTGCGGCGGTCCTGATCTCCCTGCTGGGGACGGTGCCGATCCTGCTGTCGGAGAGACGCCCCAACCTCCGGGAAACCTGGACGGTGCTGATCTCCCTGGGCAAGTTCGCGATCATCGCCTCCATGCTGCCGGCCGTGCTCGAGGGCGGCGGCTACCGGTTCACCCTGGCGGAGGTCCTCCCGGGGGTGGCGATCGCCCTGCGGGTGGATGCCATGGGGATGTACTTCGCCCTGGTGGCGTCCTTTCTCTGGATCCTGACCTCGATCTACTCGATCGGCTACATGCGAGCCCTCGACGAGCACGACCAGACGCGCTACTACGCCTCGTTTGCGGTGGCCATGTCGGCGACCATCGGCGTTGCGTTCTCCGCGAACCTGCTCACGCTGTACCTCTTCTACGAGATGCTCTCCCTGTCGACCTATCCGCTGGTGACGCACAAGCAGGACGCCGAGGCGCGCTCCGCGGGCCGGAAGTACCTGACGTACCTGCTGGGCACCTCCGTCGCCCTCACCCTGCCGGCGATGATCCTGATCTACGTGCTGACGGGCACGCTCGACTTTTCCGTCGGCGGGATCCTGGCGGGCAAGGCCGACGCCTCGACGGTGTCGATCCTGCTCGTGCTGCTCGTCTTCGGGTTTGCCAAGGCGGCCGTCATGCCCCTGCACGGGTGGCTCCCCGCCGCGATGGTGGCCCCCACGCCGGTGAGCAGCTTCCTGCACGGTGTGGCCGTCGTCAAGGTCGGGGTGTTTTCGATTTTACGGATGGTGTTCTTCATCTTCGGCACGGGCCTGCTCGCCGATCTCAACCTGGGCGCGGTCCTCACCGCCCTGGCCTCCGTCACGATCCTCGGGGCGTCGCTCGTGGCCCTCACGCAGGACAACCTCAAGCGGCGGCTGGCCTACTCCACCATCAGCCAGCTCTCCTACATGATCCTCGGCGCGGGGATGCTGACGACGGCGGGCATGGCGGGAGGGCTTCTGCACCTGTCCATGCACGCATTCGGCAAGATCACCCTGTTCCTCTGCGCCGGGGCGATCTACATCGCCGCCCACAAGAGCAACATCAGCGAAATGGACGGACTGGGCCGCCGGATGCCGGTGACCTATGCGGCCTTTTTCATGGCCTCGCTGTCGATCATCGGCATGCCGCCGATGGGGGGCTTCCTGAGCAAGTGGAGCCTGGTGGTCGGGGCCATCGACGGCGGGCAGCTGCTGCTCGTGGCGGTGGTGCTGGTCAGCTCCCTGCTCAGTGCCGCCTATTTCTTTCCCATCGTGTACCGGGGGTTTTTCGCCCGGGCCGCCGGGGAAAACGGGCCGGAGGAGATCCGGGAGGCGCCGATCCTTTGCCTGATCCCGCTGAGCGTCACGGCGCTGTTCTGCCTGGGGCTGTTTCTCTGGCCGTCGCTGGCCCTGCAGCTGATTCAAATGGTCGTGTCGCCCTGAGAGGTACGCGGAGCCGCATCGTAGAGGAATCGAACGCATGAACGACAACAGCAAGGACCCGCAAGGTGAAAACGAGATCCTGGCCCACGAGCCGGTCAAGGGGTATCGCCCCGTGCTGATCGCGTTTGTCGCGATGGGCGCCCTCTATCTTGCCGTCATCCTGGCCAGGACCCTGTGAAGGAGTGCAAGGTGAACCACAACGGTGTCAACCCGGGGCCGAACAGGCCTCCCCTGATCCCCCCGCAGACCCTCAAATGGCTGCTGGCCGGTTTTTACGGCGTTCTGGCCCTGCTGTTCCTGGCCGACGGCGTCTATCACCGGCACGCCATTTTCCCCTGGGAGGAATGGTTCGGGTTCTATGCCGTGTTCGGATTCGTGGCCTGCGTGATGCTCGTGCTCGTCGCGAAGCATCTGCTGCGCCCGATCGTCATGCGCGACGAGGACTACTATGATCGCTAGCGCCTTCCCCCCGGGGCTGATCCTGATCCTGGGCGCGGTGCCGGCCGTCCTGCTGCGGGGGCGGGCCCGCGGCGCCTGGATGCTGCTCGTCCCGGTGCTCAGCCTGCTCAACATGCTGGCGCTGCCGGAGGGGAATCACTTCCTTCTGCCGTTTTTCCGCCAGGAGCTGGTGCTGGCCCGTGTCGACCGGCTGAGTGTCGTCTTCGGGATCATTTTTCACCTCATCGCGTTCATCGCGAACCTCTACGCCCTGAAGGTGGAGGACCGGTTCCAGAACGCCGCCGGGCTCGTGTACGCCGGGGCGGCCATCGGTGCGGTCTTCGCCGGCGACCTGCTCACGCTGTTCGTTTTCTGGGAGATGATGACCCTCAGTGCCGCGTTCCTGATCATGGCGCGGCGCACCGAGCGGGCGCTGGCCGCGGGGTTCCGTTACCTGCTGGTGCACGTCGTGTCAGGGCTGTTTCTGCTGGGCGGCATCCTGCTGCAGGTCAAGAGCACGGGCTCCGTCGCCTTCGACTTCATCGGGCTCGGGACCCTTTCGTCCTGGCTGATCTTCATCGGCTTCGGCGTCAACAGCGCGTGGCCGCTCCTGCACTTCTGGCTGCCCGACGCCTACCCCGAGTCCACCGTGACCGGCGCCGTGTTCCTCTCGGCCTTCACCACGAAGACGGCCGTCTACGTCCTGGCCCGGGCCTTCCCGGGCACGGAAGCCCTGATCTGGATTGGCGCCGTCATGACGGTCTTCCCGATCTTCTACGCCGTCATCGAGAACGACCTGCGCCGCGTGCTGGCCTACAGCCTGATCAACCAGGTCGGCTTCATGATGGTCGGCATCGGGATCGGCACCCCGCTGGCCCTGAACGGCGCCGTGGCGCACGCGTTCAGCCACATCCTGTACAAGGGGCTGCTGTTCATGTCCATGGGGGCGGTGCTGTTCCGGACCGGGAAGATCAACGCGACGGACCTGGGCGGTCTGTGCCGGTCCATGCCCTGGACCTGCACGTTCTGCATCGTCGGGGCGGCCTCCATCTCCGCCTTCCCGCTGTTCAGCGGCTTCGTCAGCAAGTCCATGGTCATGGAGGCGGCTGCGCTCGGCGACATGCGCCTGGTGTGGTTCATGCTGCTCTTTGCCTCGGCGGGCGTGTTCCACCACGCCGGGATCAAGGTCCCCTTCTTCGCCTTCCTGTCGCACGATTCGGGCATTCGCTGCAAGGAGGCGCCGTGGCACATGCTGCTGGCGATGGGCCTGGCCGCGGCGCTCTGCATCGGCATCGGCGTGTTCCCGCAGGCCCTCTACAGCCTGCTGCCCTACGCCACGGAGTACCGGCCCTATGAAGCCGGGCATGTGATTTCGCAGACCCAGCTGCTGTTCTTCTCCGCCTTGGCCTTCACGCTGCTGCTGCTCGCGGGGGTCTACCCGGCAGAGATCCGCGCGATCAACCTCGATGTCGACATCCTGACCCGCAAGGGCGGGCGCGCCTTTTACCGCCTCGCGGACCGCGCCCTGAACGCCCTGAACGACTGGGCCGACGAGGTCGTCTCCCATCGCCTGACGCGCCGGCTGGCCCTGTTCTTCCGGATGCCGGCCTGCAACCTGCAGCGCCTCGGCTTCGGCGCGCTGGCCCGGGTTGTCGGAAACCACGAGTGGATGAAGGCCAAGCTGTCGGTTTCGGAGTTCCGCTGCGAGCACGGCGCGCACCCCGTCGGCGAGGGCGTCCTGCGAGCGGTACTGTTGCTGACGGTCCTGACGATCCTGGTGCTCGTCTGGTAGGGAAGGGATGTGAAAAAAAAGAGAGGGCGCGACGGCATGCCCTCTCTTTTTGCGTCATGAGGAAGGATTTCGCTATGCGTCCGCCTGTTCTTCGACGGCAATGTCCACGATCTCGACTTCACGGACGCCGCCCGGCGTCTTGACGCGGACGATGTCGCCCACGTTCTTCCCGATGAGGGCCTTGCCGATGGGGGACGTGACGGAGATTCGGTTGTTCGAGACGTCGGACTCGTACGGGCCGACGAGCTGATAACGGGTCTCGTCGCCCGTGTCGATGTCGGCGAAGGAGACGGTCGTGCCGAAGACGACCCGGTCGCCGGTCAGGCCGTTCAATTCGACGATCTGCGAGGTCGCCAGGCAGTTTTCGATCTCCTGCTGGCGCCCGTGCAGGAAGGACTGGCGCTCCTTGGCGTACTGGTACTCGGCGTTCTCCGAGATGTCGCCGTGTCCGCGAGCCTCTTCGATGGCCTTGATGTTCTCGGGGATCAGCACCCGTTTGAGCTGGTCCAGCTCTTTTTTCAGCTTCTCGAAACCCGCCTTCGTGATGGGCATCTTCTCCATCGAAACTCCTCCGGGGCGATTCGTCAGGCAAAAAAAATAAATATCCGCCAGTGCCTTGGGGCAATAACGGATATTTGAAAGTTGATTTACACAGAAACGGCGGGGCTGTCAAGATATTTCAGGGTTGCGCCGGCACGCTTTCCCGTCTTGCGCGAACGGCTTTGTTATGCTACGTTTGGCATGACCGGGGCCGCCTGAGGCGGCCCCGTTTAATTCGCCATGCTCGACAAATACAAAAGAGAAATCAACTACCTGCGGGTCTCCATCACGGACCGCTGCAACCTCCGGTGCGTCTACTGCATGCCGAAGGAGGGCCTGTCGCTCATCGGTCACGATGACATCCTGAAGTACGAGGAAATGCTCCGGATCGTCCGTATCGCAAGGAAACTGGGGATTGTGAAGGTCCGGGTCACGGGCGGGGAGCCGCTCGTCCGCAGGGGGGTCGCCGATTTCCTGGCCGAACTCGGGACCCTGGGCCTCGAGGACATCAGCCTCACCACGAACGGCATCCTCCTGGAAACCTTTGCCGAACGGATTCGCAGCGCCGGCGTGGGCCGGGTCAACGTCAGCCTCGACTCGCTAGACCCGCAGCGATACGCCCGGATCACCCGGGGCGGCGACCTGGCGGCCGTCCTGCGGGGGCTGGAACAGGCCGAGCGGGTCGGGTTTTCGCCGATCAAGATCAATGTCGTCACCGTAAAGGACTTCAATGACGACGAGACGGTCTCTTTTGCGCGGCTCACTCTG
Organism: Syntrophales bacterium; assembly: GCA_025454095.1. GTDB lineage: Bacteria > Desulfobacterota > Syntrophia > Syntrophales > UBA2192 > UBA2192. Next base: position 7,887 of record JALOPC010000052.1, read on the forward strand.
GAGAAGCCTTACGAAGTCCGCTTCATCGAGCTGATGCCGATCGGCGGCGAGAAGGGGAGCGATGACAAGTACGTCTCCAACGATGAGTTGATGGAACGGATCGGCCGCGTGGGCTCCCTCCACCCCGTCGAGAGTGCCGGGGGGAGACAGACCTTCGGCGGCCCGGCCCGCCGTTTCCGGCTCGTCGGGGCCCGGGGCGTCATCGGGTTCATCAGCCCCATCAGCCACAACTTCTGCCACGCCTGCAACCGCCTGCGCCTCACCGCCGACGGCGGCCTGCGGGCCTGCCTGATGATCGACGGGGAGATCGATCTCAAAGGACCCATGAGGAAGGGGTGCAGCGACGAAGAACTCGAGCAACTCATCCGACAGGCCGTCATGAGCAAGCCCCGGGGGCAGTGCACCGACGCAGCGGCCGAGGATCGCAGCCGCAGGAAATGCGCCCGCGAGATGTCCACCATCGGCGGCTGACGCCGCCAGGGTATCGGGTATCGGGACTCGGGTATCGGGAAGGACCAAGCGCCTGGTGATGGACCCTCCAACCTTCTCACCTTCTCCGCCTCTCAACCTCGCGCGAATGAGCTGAGTCATGATCAAAGAGGCGATGCTGTACGAGAAACTCGACGGGGGGCATGTCCGGTGCGCCCTGTGCAGCCACCGCTGCCGGATCGCCCCGGCGAAGCGGGGCATCTGCGGGGTGAGGGAGAACCGGGAAGGAACCCTGTACTCGCTCGTCTACGGGCCCGTCGTTGCGGCAAGCGTCGATCCCATCGAGAAGAAACCCATCTATCACCTCTATCCCGGCTCCGAATCCTATTCCATCGCCGCCGTGGGCTGCAACTTCCGCTGCTCCTTCTGCCAGAACCACGAGATCTCGCAGATGCCTCGCGAGGAGGGCCGCATCGCGGGCCGGGAGATGTCGCCCCGCAGCGTCGTCGACGAGGCCGTCGACAGCGCCTCGAAATCGATTTCCTACACCTATACGGAACCCACGATCTTTTTCGAA
>JALOPC010000330.1 GCA_025454095.1 Syntrophales bacterium
GGAGCAGGCGGCGCTTGCCGGCATCCAGAACGGCGACAAGATGCTCAAGGAAGAGGTCGAGGCCGAGGACGTGGCCGAGGTGGTGGCCAGCTGGACGGGCATCCCCGTCTCTCGCATGATGGAGACCGAGGTGGCCAAGCTCATCCGCATGGAGGAGCGCCTGCAGCAACGGGTGATCGGCCAGGAGGAGCCCATCCACGCCGTCTCCAACGCCCTGCGGCGCGCCCGCTCGGGGCTTCAGGATCCGAATCGGCCCATCGGCTCCTTCATCTTCATGGGCCCCACGGGCGTGGGAAAGACGGAGCTGGCCCGGGCGCTGGCCGAGTTCATGTTCGACGACGAGCAGAACATGATCCGCATCGACATGTCGGAGTACATGGAGAAGCACTCCGTGGCCCGACTCATCGGGGCGCCCCCGGGGTACGTCGGCTACGAGGAGGGCGGCTTCCTGACCGAGTCCGTGCGGCGACGGCCCTACTCGGTGATCCTCTTCGACGAGATCGAAAAGGCGCACCCCGATGTCTTCAACATCCTGCTGCAGATCCTCGACGACGGCCGCCTCACCGACGGCCACGGCCGGACGGTGGACTTCAAGAACACGGTGGTCATCATGACCTCGAACATCGGAAGCCAGTTCGCCGTGGACGCGACGATGAGCGAAGCCGAGCGCAGGATGAAGATCAACGAGACGCTGCGGTCGACCTTCAGGCCGGAGTTCCTGAACCGCATCGACGACATCATCATCTTCCGGTCGCTCACGATCAGCGACATCAACAAGGTGATCGACATCCAGATCGGGCGGCTGCAGAAGATGCTCGCCGACCGCAAGGTCGTAATCGAGCTGACGGACAAGGCCAAGAAGCACATCGCCAAGGCGGGCTACAGCGCCATCTACGGCGCGCGGCCGCTCAAGCGGGCCCTTCAGAAGATCGTCCAGGACGGCCTGGCCATGAAGATCCTCGAAGGCTCCATCGCCGCAGGCGACCACGTGATCGTCGACGTGAAGGGCGACGGCGAGGTGACGTTCGAGAAAAAGGCGGCATGACGGACGGGGCGGGCCCTTGTGCGCAGCCCCGTTTTGCAGTATACTCCGCGCGGTAAAACACTCAACCCTCTGGAGGAAAACACTCGATGAACTCTCTCAAGACAGCGGTCCTGCTCGGCTTGTTAACAGGGCTCCTGGTCCTGATCGGCGGCTACGTCGGCGGGAAGAACGGCATGCTCATCGCCTTCGTCTTCGCCATGGGCATGAATTTCTTCAGCTACTGGTTCTCGGACAAGATCGTCCTGCGCATGTACCAGGCCCAGGAAGTGACCCCCCAGCAGGCCCCCGAGCTGCACCGGATGGTGCAGGACCTCGCCATGAAGGCGAGCCTGCCCATGCCGCGGGTCTACATCATCCCCGGGGACACCCCCAACGCCTTCGCCACGGGACGCAACGAGCAGCACGCCGTGGTGGCCGTCACCGAGGGCATCATGCGGATCCTGAGCCGCGAGGAACTCGAGGGTGTCATCAGCCACGAGCTCTCCCACATCAAGAACCGCGACATCCTCATCGGATCGATCGCAGCGACGATCGCCGGCGCCATCACGATGCTGGCCAACATGGCCCAGTGGGCGGCGATCTTCGGCGGGGCCCGCAGCGACGACGACGAGGGCGGGGGCGGCATGATCGGCATGATCTTCATGGCGATCCTGGCCCCCATCGCGGCGATGCTCATCCAGATGGCCATCTCCCGCTCCCGGGAGTACCTGGCCGACGACGGCGGCGCGAAGGTGTCCGGCAAGCCCTGGGCGCTGGCGAGCGCCCTGGAGAAGCTGCAGGCGGCAAGCCAGGCCATCCCCATGAACGCGAACCCCTCGACGGCCCACATCTTCACCGTGAGCCCCCTGTCGGGACGTTCCTTCGCGAACCTCTTCAGCACGCACCCGCCCATCGAGGAGCGGATTGCGCGGCTGCGCAGCATGAAGCCGCGCATGTAGGCGGTTGGTCAAAAAACGCCGGCTGCGGCGCTTATACGTAGAAGGTAAGAGGGTGTTTCACCTTCTTACCTTCTCTTGCATCGGGGAGGAAACCATGGACGACGAGAAGCAGGAGAAAGGGTTTGTGATCAAGGACCGCCGCCGCTTCGACGACTCGGGCGAGGCCCGGCCGGAACCACCGAAGGAAGAGGCCTCCAGCCCGCAGAAGCCGAACGCCGAAGCGAAAGAGGCGGAGCCCCGGGCGGACAAACCCGGCAAACCCGCGGAGGAAGAAGCCTCCTTCCCCGATCTCAACTTCTCGACCTTCGTCTTTTCGCTCGGCACGTCGGCGATGTACCACTTCGGCGACTTCCCCGACCCCGTCACGAAGAAGGCCGAGCGCAACCTCGAGGCCGCCAAGCAGACGATCGACATCCTCGGCATCCTGCAGGACAAGACGAAGGGCAACCTGAGCGAGGACGAGGAGAGACTCCTGGAATCGCTCCTGTACGAGTTGAGGATGCGCTACGTGCGGGAGAAGGGAACATGATCGCAGCCCGGTCTCCGGCCAAGGTCAACCTCATCCTCAAGGTGCTGCGGCGCAGGGAGGACGGCTACCACGATATCGCCTCCCTGATGCAGAAGGTGAGCCTCGCCGACGAGATGGAGTTCGCCCCCCGGAAGGACGGCATCGCGCTTTCCTGCCCGGGGTCGGACCTCCCCACGGGCGAGGGGAACCTCGTCGTCCGGGCGGCCCGCGCCCT
>JALOPC010000331.1 GCA_025454095.1 Syntrophales bacterium
CCGTGCGCTCCCGGGGCGGCAAGGAATTCAGCGGCGGCATCTTCATGGGGTGCGAGAACGCCCACCTGGGCATGTTCGCCCACGATTTCCTGCACGCCCTCGGGGGCATCGATGCGGGGAAGCGGCGGGTCCCCTGACTGTACGATTTCGAGCGTCAGTCTGACGCTTCCGCGGGGCTTCCCTCCTTCGATCACAACGCCATCTACGTCGGGCCCTGGGACATCATGTCCCAGCATTTCCTGGAGCGCGGCGGCCTGCCGCCCGGGCTCAGCTCCTTCACGAAGATCCGACTGGGGTGGATTACGAAAGAGCAGGTCCGGTTCGTGAAACCGGGCGAGACGGCCGTGGTCTTTCTGGCGCCGCTCGCGGCAGGCGGCGAGACGCTGGCCGTCAAGATCCCCCTGTCCTGGGGCAACTCCTACCTCGTCGAGAACCGGCAGCCCCTGGGCTTCGACCGGGCCCTGCCCGATTCGGGCATTCTCGTGCTGAAGGTGAACCCCGGCGCCGCCGAGGGCTACGGCACGGTGAAAATCATGGATGCCAACCCCGCATCCGCCCATTTCAGGCAGGCGACATTCCGGCTCGATGCCGCGGGCCGGGATCTCTTCAAGGACGGTGACGTTGCCGTCATTCCCGCCTGGAAAGAAGGCGACAAACTGGGTGTCGTCGTGACGACCCCGGAGCGAAGCGCCGAGGCGCTGAAGGCCGCCCGGGCGGTGGGGGCGCTGATGAAAGAAAAGGGACCCCGGGACCCGCTTGCTGCCGAGGCCCGGGCCGCCTTCATGGCAAACGACTTCAAGCGAAGCATCGGGATTGCGGGCCGGTAGTCGTGGGGGGGAAACTCCGCGCCGAGAAGGTGCCTGTGCAATCTATGGATGGGCGATCATCGTAATCTTACAGGGACAGGAGGCATGTATGGACGAACTGCTGAAGAAGATCATGGAGATCACGGGAGTGGGAGACGAGGCGGCCAGGAAGGTCATCGACGAGGTTGTCGCTTTCGCCAAGGAGAAGGTGCCGGGCCCCTTCCAGCACTTCGTGGACCAGATCTTCGAGAGGGACGAATAAGAACGGGTATAGGGTCTCGGGTATAGGGTATAGGGTGAGGAAAAGAGAGTCTTTCCTGGTCGATGGTCCCAGTTCGGATACAAGGTGTCCGAAGTTTCGAGGAGCGGAGGCCTATCGCAACCCATGTCCTTGGCCTTCCTCTCCCCTGGCGGGAGAGGATTGAGGTGAGGGGGAATAATTCCCGCACTTATTTCACCAGCTTGTTAGTCGATGGCGCTGCCCCAGGGATTACTCCACGGGTTTGTCGCGCAGGCCAGGCAGAAGACCTTCGTCGGGATGGAGCCGCAGCCCTGCTGCCACATGTCGAACTTCCGGCAGGCGCGGCACAGGGGCTTTTCGCAGTAATCGCAGTAGATGATCGAAGGGACTTTCTCGCAGACCTGGCAGATCTCGGTTCCGTCGGTGATGCGCATGGCAGGGTCGACCTCCCGGCAGAGACGATTTCGATGGCGTCGTCTCAGCGTACCGGCTGAGGGTTTTCCTGTCAAGCGGAGGCTCAGAACCGGTGGCGCAGGGCGAAGTGGAAGACCACGTCGGGGGAGGTCCTGACGATCAGGTCCTCGGCGACACCGATGTCCAGCGCCGTGCTTTCCGAGACGTGCAGGGTGCCGCCCATGACGGCCTGCACCGCGTTGGAACCCAGTTCGACCAGGTCGCTGTCCCGGAAAAACGCCGTGTGGCCGTCGAACTGAACCTTCAGGGTCAGCCACTGCAGCGGCCGCCAGCCCGCCCCGACACTTCCAAAGGCGACGAAGTTGTTCTGCTGCTCCGGCAGGACATCGCCGTCCGTCATCCCCAGGATTCCCGCGCCGCCGAACAGCTCCCAGAGACCGCTGCCGGTTTTCCACCCCTGACATGCGGAGAGCCACAGGGCCAGATCGGTGCTCCCGCTGCCGTGCAGGTCGCCGCTGTCCCCGGTGGGGAGCTTGAGACTTGCGCGGAGGGCCAGGGCGCGGAGGTGTTCGCGGTCATCGTAGAGCCGGACCCCCCCGTTGAGGCGGACATCCCCCATGCCGGAATTCGAGCGGTCGACGTAAACGCGGTTGGCGCCGCTGCGTTGATACTGGAACAGGAGGCGGCCTTTGGGCGCCTGGTCGCGGCCGCCCTGCGAAAGGCCGAGGGTATCGTGGTAGTTTTCGATGAAGCCGTCCAGGAAGCCCCCGTTCTGGAAGAGCCAGGGCAGCTCGAAGCCGATCTCCAGGCGGTTTCCGACCCCCGCGCGGCCCGCGAGGTTGAGGCGGTACGTCTCGCCGTCGAGGACGATGCGCTCGTTGCCCGCGCTGTCGTCGGCGTAGGCGTTGGCAAGGTCAAAGACCAGCGCCAGTTCGCGTTCCCCGTTCGCAAGAATCCGCGCATTGCCGATGGCCGGCAGGCCGAAGATCTGCACGACGGGGCTGCGGTTCGAGGTGTGAAACGGTGTGATGCCGGAGGAATACCCGGCGCGCGGTGTGCAGAGCAAACAGGCCAGGGACGCCACGATGATCACGGATGCGCGGTTCATGGCCTGGGAAATTAGCACCGCTCGCTGCAAAATGGTAGACAAATCGGGCAGGGGCGGGAAGGGTGCTCGGGGAGCGGGGGGAGGGTCGTCCGCGGCGATGCCGTCTTGATCCGGCAAACGGGCATGCGGCATGCATG
>JALOPC010000332.1 GCA_025454095.1 Syntrophales bacterium
GGCGGCACAGGCGCCGCAATCCTCCCCGATCACGACGGCGGACACCCTCGCCCCGAGAGGCCCCGCCAGGTCTCGGGCCTTGCCCAGGATCTCCAGCGCTACGGGCATCAGCCGCCCGTCGCGCTGCTCCGCCCAGACGAGGATCTCCTTCACGCTGTCCGGATTCGAATGTGTCATCCCGTCTTCACTCCCGCACTTCCGCACTCAGGCACTCAGGCACTTCTTCAAAGCGCATCCATCTCCCGGAGCCTCGCGACGAGGGCGCGCGCCGCCTCCTTCGCATCACCGCCGATCATCTCCACCTTCCGTTTGCGGTGGGACTGGAAAATGCCCGCGACCCGCGTCGGCGAACCCCCCAGGCCCATCGCCGCGGCGGCGAGTCCCGCGCACTCGCAGTCCGAGCACCCCGCCTCGGCGATCTCCTTCTTCCCGGCCTCGAGAATGCCGAAGATGGTGGGGAGCCGGCAGCGATTGATCCGCTTCACCACGGCGATGACGGCGGGAAGCCCCACCTCGACGCGCAGGATGCCGCCCTCGATCTCCCGTTCCACCCGGGCGATCCTCCCGTCCTGCACCCACTCGATCTTCCGGGCGAAGGTGACGCGGGGCCAGCCCAGCGCCTCGGCGAGCTGGGCAGGAACCTGCCCCGTCGCCCCGTCCACGGACTCGTTGCCGCACAGGACGAGATCGAACTCGCCTGCGGAACGGATCCCCGCCGCCAGGACGGCGGAGGTGGCCAGGGTGTCGGCGCCCGCGAAGGCCGTGTCACAGAGCAGCACACCCCGGTCGGCGCCCACGGCCAGGGCGTCCTCCAGGCATTTCCTCGCCTGGGGCGGGCCCATGGTCAGGACCGTCACGGACCCCCCGAGAGCCTCCCGGATGCGCAGGGCCTCCTCGAGGGCGTGGCGGTCGACGTCATTGGTGACCGGCGCAATGCCGGCACGGTCGATGGACCCCGTCACAGGATCGAGCGTCATCCGGTCGAACTGCTCCGGGTCGGGGACCTGCTTGATGCAGACGAGAATGCGGAGCGGCATGCGTCATCTCTCCTTGCGCCCGGCTCACTCGCCGACGCCGGCCAGTTTTTTGGCCATGCGCATCTTCTCGGGCAGCTTCCCCAGGCGCTGGTACATCACCCGCTGGCTCTGGGGCGAGCCTGCGCCGTGCATGGATTCCACCAGGGCCGTGCCGCCCGTCATATTCTCGAGCAGGCGCAGCACCTTCATCCGTGTCTCCGTGGAGACGCCCTCGATACCCTTCATGTACTTCTCCACGTGCCTTCCGATCTCCGGGTGCCTGAGATCCTCGCTGAAGGGCAGCGTGGCCAGGATGCCCCCGGCGATGTCGTGGGCCAGCCGCGCGGTCTCGTAGATGTGCTTCGTGACGTTGTACTTCGTGCAGTTGGCGAGCAGCGGGTCGGGGTAGTAGGCGCCGCTCTTCGTCCTGGAGCCCATGGCCGAGCACGCCACCGAGCCCGAGTAGACCGTCTCGGCCAGGTGCGTCATCTCGACGAGCTTGTCCTTGATGTGGGAAGCGCCGAGCGTCCCCTGGTACTGGGCCGCCAGGGCCGTGGCGCCCACCATGATGTCCACGACACCTCCCTTGCAGCCCCCGTAGTTCTGGCGGTGCAGGGTCGCGAAGCGCTCCACCAGCGTCCCGCAGAAGTCCGCCTCACCGCACATGAACACGCGCTCCCAGGGAACGAACACGTCTTCGAAGATGACCAGGGCCTCGCCGCCGACCATGCCGAATTCCACGTTTCCCGCGTCGATGCTCCCTTCGACCTTCCGCTCCTCGTTGGTCTGACGGCCGAAGATGAGCGTGATTCCCGGGGTATCGAGCGGGATCGCGGCGACGATGGCGTAGTCCTCGTCGCCGGGCCCCATGGCCTGCGTGGGCATGATCATGATCTCGTGGCTGTTGACGGCCCCCGTCTGGTGCGCCTTGGCGCCGCGGATGACCACCCCGTCGCTGCGTTTTTCGACCACCCGCGTGAAGAGGTCGGCATCGGCCTGCGTGCTGGGCCGCTTGGACCGATCGCCCTTGGGATCCGTCATCCCCCCCACGAGCATGAAGTTCTCCTCCTGGATCTTCTTGAGATACTCCTCGAACCTCGCGAAGTAGGACGTCCCGTGCTTCTCGTCGATCTCGTAGGCGGTCATGTACACGGCATTGAGGGCGTCGAAGCCCACGCAGCGCTGGTAGCAGCTCGCCGTTTCGTGAGAGATGAGCCGCAGCATCTGCACCTTCCTGATCAGGTCGTCGATGCTCTGATGGATGTGGGTAAACCGGCTGATTTTCCTGCCCGTGAGATGGCTCTTCGCCGTCATCAGGTCCTCGTGCTCCGGCATCAGGGCCAGCTCGTAGGTCTTGGACGCCGAGTTGATGTGGGGGACGAAGCCCGGGTGGGAGCTGCGGTCCTCGACGGGCTTGCCGTTGTAGTAGATGACGAGCTTCTGGTCCTTGAGGCTTTGCACGTAATCCGCTTTCGTAACGATTTTCTTCATTTCTCACCTCAATCTATGAGTTTCATGACGATCTCTTCCGGGGCGACGCTGTCGTCTCTCACCGACACGACCCGCCAGGGGTGACCGGGGTCGAGCTTATCCTCGGGGCAGGCCGCGGGGCAGCCGTGGATCATGAGGATCGTGTCGAATCCCCCGTCGTCCATCGTCACCCAGCGGATGCGGCCCTCCGCGGCATCGACGCCTTGCGCGAAATCATGGTGACATGGATCAGGACGATTTCACCGTCATGGTGTTCTTTCCCCCGATACCCGAGACCCTATCCCCTAGATCAGGGTGTGTCCCCCGTCGACATAGACCTCGGCGCCCGTCAAAAACGGCGGGCACGTCGCCAGGTAGAGGGCCGTCGATCTCAGCTCGTCGAGCGTCCCCACGCGGTTCAGGGGGATCATCCTCTTGACGAGGCCCTTTCCCGCCTCGGAGGCGAAGAAATCGCGGTTGAACTCCGTCAGGACGTAGCCGGGACACAGGGCGTTTACCTGGATGTTGTCGCGCGCGAGCTCCAGGGCCATGACCCGCGTGAGCTGGATGACGGCCGCCTTGCTCGCGCAGTAGCCGGCCATGTTGCGGGCGGCGATCTTCCCGAGGATGGACGAGACGTTGATGATCTTCCCGCCCCTCTGCCGCACCATGACCTGGGCGACGGCCCTGGAAACGAGGAACGTCCCCCGGAAGTCGACGTTCATGACCTCGTCGATGTCGGCGTCGGTCATCTTGAGCACCGGCTTTTCGCTTCCGGGAATGCCCGCGCTGTTGACGAGGATGTCGATCCGGCCCAGCTCGCCCGCGATCTCCTGGACCACGCCGTCCACCCTTTTCGAGTCGCTGACGTCCAGGGACTTGCCGACGGTCCTCACGCCGTACTTCCCGGCGATCTCGCGGGCCGCTTCCTCGCATCCGTGGAGGTTTCGGGCGACGACGGCCACGTGGGCGCCCGCCTCCGCGTAGGTCTCCGCCACGGCCCTGCCGATGCCCTTGTAGCCGCCCGTGACGAGGGCCGTTTTCCCCTTGAGCGAAAAGAGCCGTTCCAGGATCTCCGATGCCATCGTGCCCCCCTTTCCGGATTCGACCGAGGCTGTCGCCCCGTGCTATTTGTTCGGGTTGTCCTTCGGGTTCTCCACGAGGCTCGTCCCGAAGGTGGGCTCCAGGGCCAGGTCCGCCGAGTCGTCGAACTCGGGGTCGATGCCCGCGAGGTAGCGCGCCAGCCCCTTCTTGCGTTCATAGTTGTAGTCGCCGTTCAGGGCGATGGTCTCCATGATGGGCGAGCCGCCCCCGTGGACGCCGGCGATCTCGTACCAGGCCGCCATGGGCGAAGCCCCGATGTTCTCCACGTACTTCCAGATCTTCAGGGAGACGTCGGACGGCAGCCT
>JALOPC010000053.1 GCA_025454095.1 Syntrophales bacterium
CCCCTGATGGACTGGAAGGCGCTTCTCTGAGCCTCCCGGGCCCCGATCGGGGAGAAGCTCCTTGACAAACCCACGGGGATCACTTAGGTTTGGTGAAACGGGCAGGAAGAAAAGCATGACGGCATCGGTCACGAAAAAAGTCATCATCCGATACAGCGCCGACAACGTCGATCAGCCGATCGCGTGCCACCTGGCCAAGAAGTACGACCTCGATTTCAACATCCTGAAGGCGAGAATTTTCCCTCGCCGCGAGGGCGTCATGGTCCTCGAGCTGAGCGGGACAAAGGAAAACTTCGATGCCGGGGTGCGGTTCATGAAAGAAAAGGGGCTCCGCGTGGAACCCCTTTCGAAAAGCGTGACCCAGAATACGGACAAATGCGTTCACTGCGGGGCCTGCATCGCCTTTTGCCCCACCGAGGCCCTCCACATGGACCCCGCCACCTCGAAAATCATCTTCGACCCCGAGCGCTGCAACGGCTGCGAGTTTTGCGTTACCGCCTGCCCGGCGCGGGCGATGTCCATCGACCTGTTCTGAACAGGCCTCGAAAGGCACGTCACAAGCCGGCGGCCGCAGGCCGAAAACATTCCCCCCCTGTAAAAGCGGACAAGGTGGGGACGCGGTATGGTTCACCGGCTACTTTTTCTTCCCTGAGCCAGCATCCTTCTTCTCGCCGTCTTCGCGGGCCTCGTTCATGTGCTTCTGCATCTTGTTTTTCTGGTCCGAGAAGAAATCCTTCATGTTCTCCTTCACATCGCCTGCCTTGGCCGTGATCTGGTCGACGATTCCCGTTAATTTCGTCTTCAGATCCCCCGACGGGCTGAAATGCTGAAAGGCCAGTATGGCCAGAACGGCGACGGCGATGACGAGCGTGAGCTTGAAGAAACGGCTGAGAAGCCAGAAAAGACCGACGGCGGCAAGGATGATGAGAAGGACGATCACCCCATTTTCGGACATGAACCCGGCAATGGCATCCATCGCGATCCCCCCTTGTGCGATATGAGTCCCTTTAACACGATTCCGCTGTGATATCCACTAATTATTGCGCCTTGACAAACATCGGGCCTCGGTCTAGATTGCATTTTCAAGAAACGTGCCGACACGAGGGATTCCCCGCGATGCGGCACCGGTCGAAAGACCGCCGGCATCGGCCTGCAGGGACGGATCATGAACGACAAACGGGGGAAGACAGTCCCGGACGGGAGGGACCCGGCGGAAAGGACCAGACGGGTCGCTCTCGTGACGCTGGGCTGCAAGGTCAACCAGTGCGATTCGGCGGGCATGGCCCAGCGGCTCGAGCAGCTGGGGCACACCCTGGTCGGCTTCGATGCCGAGGCCGATGTCTTCATCGTCAATACCTGCACGGTCACTGCGCGGACGGATTTCCAGTCGAGGCAGCTCATCCGCCGAGCCGCCCGTAGAAACCCCTCCGCGCCCGTCATCGTGACAGGCTGCTATGCCCAGGTGGCGCCGGAGCTGCTCAAGGCGCTGCCCAATGTGCGCCTCGTTGCGGGCAATGTCGAAAAAGAACTCATCCCGGGGCTTGTGGGCTCGCTCAACGGGGGCCCCGCGGAGGTGCGGGTCCGGAACATCGGGCAAACCGGGGTCTTTTCGGGCCTCACCGCCGATCGATTCCCCGGCAGGACGAGGGCTTTTCTCAAGATCCAGGACGGCTGCAATGCCCGCTGCAGTTACTGCATTGTCCCGACGGCGCGGGGGCCCAGCCGCAGCATGCCGCCCGGGGATGTTCTCGAGCGGGTGGCGGCCCTGGCCGGTTCGGGCTGCCGCGAGATCGTGCTGACGGGCGTGCACCTGGGCGCATGGGGAGCGGATCTTTCCCCGGCCTCGGGTCTTCCGCAGCTGCTCCGGCGCATCGAGGAGGCGGGAACAGTCGGCAGGCTCCGTCTCAGTTCGATCGAGCCTCTCGAGGTGAGCGGTGAGCTGATCGCCTGCCTGCGGGAGTCGGCGGTCTTGTGCCCGCATGTGCACATCCCGCTTCAGAGCGGCGACGACACGGTCCTCACCGCCATGGGAAGGCACTACGACCGGCGCTTCTTCAGGGACCTCGTGCACAGGCTTGCCGACGAAATCCCCGGCGTGGCCGTCGGTGTCGACGTCATGGCCGGGTTCCCCGGCGAGGGGGACCGGGAGTTCGAGAACACGCTGGAGCTGCTGCGCGGCCTTCCGGCGGCCTACTTCCACGTCTTCCCCTACTCGGAGCGGCCGGGCACGAAGGCAGCGGCGCTGCCGGGAAAGGTCGAGGAGACTCTGCGCGCCCGTCGTGCTGCGGAGCTCAGGGCCCTGGGCCTCGCCAAGCGGGAGGCCTTCGCGAAACGGGCCGTCGGATCGAGGCAGACCGTTCTCGTCGAGGGCAGCCGCGACCGGAAAACGGGCCGCCTGAAGGGGTTCACCGGCAATTACATCCCCGTGCTCCTGGCGGGCGGGGGCAGGGACTCGATGAACCGCCTGATCGATGTCGTCATCGAATCCGCCGAGGCCGGGACGGCAAGCGCCCGGGTGTGCCATGAACAGTGACCGCCGGATGCGGCTCGAGGCTCTCGAGGAGGCCCTGGGGTACCGATTCAACGACCCCTCCCTGCTGGACTGCGCCCTCACGCACCGTTCCTACGCGAACGAGAACCCGGACCTGCTGAAGCAGGACAACGAGCGCCTCGAGTTTCTCGGCGATGCCGTATTGACCCTGTGCATCAGCGACATGCTGATGAAGAAATTCCCGGACTGCACGGAAGGGGATCTCTCCAAGATCCGCTCCTCCATCGTCAACGAGAAGCCCCTGGCCAGGCTGGCCAAGGAGCTTCACCTGGGGGACTACCTGCTTCTGGGCCGGGGCGAGGACATCTCCGGCGGGAGACTCAAACATTCGCTTCTCGCCAACGCGTTCGAGGCCATCATTGCCGCCATCTACTGCGACACGGGCTTTGACGGTGTGTGCGCCTTTGTCGGCAGGCGGTTCCTCCGCCTGCTGGACACGGGCGACATCAAGGTCCTCTACCAGGACTACAAGACCAGCCTCCAGGAGATCACCCAGAACCGTTTCCGGATCATCCCGCGGTACAGCGTGCTCAGGGAGTTCGGGCCCGACCACGACAAGGTCTTCCAGATCCGGGTGAGCGTCGGCGACATCGTAAGCACGGCAGGTTTGGGCCGAAACAAGAAAGAAGCCGAGCAGAGGGCCGCCAAGAAGGCCCTCGAGGCCATCGAAAGCCTCCGGCTGCCCGACAATGGAGAAGACGTGCAGGAGTGAGTGCCGCACCGCAGCAGAAAATAAGGTGGAAGAGTCTCCCTTCCACAACTCAACACTCAAAACTCATAACTCAAAATTTTCTGTTACTGGACCGGACAGGCCGAATATTTCCGGCAACGCGGATGCGGTTACGGAAGCGGGCATGCGCGAAACAGTGAGCGCCTGCCGCGCCGGGAACGGCGGACGATACGACCGCGCGGAGATCGCCTTTTACGGGGGCAGTTTCACGGGCATGCCCCGCGAGGAGCAGATGGCCCTTTTGGCGACGGCGGCGGGACTGATTGCGGAAGGCGCCGCGCATTGCATCCGTATCTCCGCCCGCCCCGATGACATCGACGAGGCCCGGCTCGACACCCTCGCGGCGATGGGGGTGAGGACCGTGGAGATCGGCGCCCAGTCCATGGACGACGAGGTGCTCCGGAGGGCGGGGCGGGGCCACAGCGCCGACGATGTTCGCAGGGCCGTGGGACTCTGCAGGGCCAAGGGGTTCGAGACGGGCCTTCACCTCATGGCGGGACTCCCCGGGGAGAGCCGTGACTCCTTCGCGGCTTCCGTCGCGGAGGTGATCCGGATCGTCCCGGACACGGTCCGCATCCACCCCGTACTCGTCTTCCGCGACACGGAACTGGCACGCCGTTACGCCCGGGGGCAATACCGTCCCCTCTCCCTGGACGAGGCGATAAGCTGGTGCAAATCGGCGCTCGTGAACTTCACCAGGGCGCAAATCCCCGTCATTCGCCTCGGGCTGCAGGCGACGGACGAAATGGACAAAGAAGGGTGCATCCTTGCCGGCCCCTGGCACCCGGCCTTTCGGAGTCTCGTGGAGGCGGAGATATTCCGGGACATGGCCCTGGAACTGATGGACAGGGCCTCCGCGGGCGGAACAGAACGGGTTTTCCGCGTGGCCCCCACGGACCTGTCGAGCTTCAACGGCCCCCGGGGAAGGAACCGATCGCTGCTGGAGTCGCGTTTCGGCGGCGTGTCGATTGCCGCCCTCCCCGACCCGGCGATCCCGAGGGGTGCCCTGAAGATGCAGGACGGCCTGCGGGAGTACGGGACATCGATCACGGAGGTCACGTCGCTTGTTTAAGTCAGGATTCATCGCCATCGCCGGGCGGCCCAACGTCGGCAAGTCGACACTGCTGAACGCCATCGTGGGCGAGAAGCTCGCCATCACGAGCAGCAAACCCCAGACGACGAGAAACCGGATCACCGGGATCCGGAACACCGAAGACGGGCAGTTCATCTTCCTCGACACCCCGGGGATCCATCACGCGAAGACGCCCCTGAACCGCTACATGGTGAAGGAAGCGACGAGCGCCTTCGGCGAGGTGGACCTGATCCTGCTGCTCGTCGAGGCGGACCGGGGTTTCGACCCCGACGACGGTCTCATCCTCGAGAGCCTGCCGGCTTCAGGAGCGCCCGCTTTCCTGGTGATCAACAAGATCGACCTCGTGGAGAAACCGAAGCTGCTGCCCCTGATCGACCGGTTTCGCGGCCTTTACGATTTCCGGGAGATCGTGCCCGTGTCGGCCGCCACCGGCGACGGCGTGGGCCTCCTGCTCGACCTGATCCGCGACGCGATGCCCGAGGGCCCGAAGCTCTTTCCCGACGACATGTTCACGGACAATTCCGAGCGGTTCATCGCCGCCGAGATCGTCCGGGAGAAGATCCTGCAGTTGACCCACCGGGAAATCCCTTATGCGACGGCCGTCACGGTGGATTCCTTCAAGGAGGACGAGGAGAAGAACCGAATCCGGATCGCCGCCACGATCACCGTGGAGAAGGACTCGCAAAAAGGCATACTCATCGGCAAGGGCGGCAGGATGCTCAAGGAGATCGGGACGCAGTCGCGGCTGGAGATGGAGAAGTTCTTCGCCGCGAAGATCTTCCTGGAACTCTTCGTCCGCGTGCGCAAGGATTGGACGAAAGACGCCAAGTGGCTGAAGGAGTTCGGCTACGGGGACAAATGAGGTTATGAAACCACTGATTGCCATCATCGGCCGGCCCAATGTCGGCAAGTCGACTCTCTTCAACCGGCTCTCGGAGCGGAAGAAGGCCATCGCCATCGATCAGCCCGGCGCCACGCGCGACCGCAACTACGCCGAGGCGTCCTGGAACGGCAGGGCTTTCACCGTCGTCGACACGGGCGGCTTCGAGCCCATCTCGACGGAAAAGATTTTCATGCAGATGCGCGAGCAGACCCGGCTCGCCATGGAGCAGGCCGACATCATCATCTTCCTCATGGACGGCAGGGACGGCCTCACCCCCTCCGACGAGGAGATCGTGCGCCAGCTTCGATCGTACAGAAAACCCGTGTACTACGCCGTCAACAAGATCGACGGACCCCGTCACGACGAGAACGTCTTCGATTTCTACCGTATCGGGATCGAACCCATCTACACGATCTCGGCCGAGCACGGCCGGGGGGTGGACGAACTGATGGATGCCGTAACGGCATCCATCCCCGAATCGCCCCCCCCGGACGAGGAAGCTGACACCGGGGAAGAGGAGCCGATCCGGATCGCCGTGGTGGGCCGCCCCAACGTGGGGAAGTCCTCCCTGGTCAACAAGATCCTGGGCTACGAGCGGACCATCGTCAACCCCCTGCCGGGGACGACACGGGACGCCATCGACACCCCGTTCGAGCGCGGGGGACGCAGGTACGTCCTCGTCGACACGGCGGGAATCCGCAGAAAGAGCCGCATCAGCCAGAACCTCGAGAAGTACAGCGTCATCGAGGCATTCAGGACGCTGGACCGCTGCAACGTGGCGCTCGTCCTCATCGACGCCGAGGAGGGGGTGACGGAACAGGACGCCAAGATCGCGGGACTCGCCCTCGAAAAGAGGGTCGCCTGCATCCTGGTAGTCAACAAGTGGGACCTCGTCGAGAAGGACAACAGCACGGTGGGCGTTTACGTCAACAAGCTGCGGGACGAGCTGAAATTCCTCCAGTTCGCTCCCATCGCCTTCGTCTCCGCCCTGACGGGACAGCGGGTGGGACGCATTTTCGAGCTGATCGATGGGGTCTGGGCTGAGTTCACGAAGCGCGTCCCCACGGCTGAGCTCAACGCGCAGGTGGAGCGCTACGTCTCCGAAAACCCGGCCCCCATGTACCGCAACCGTCCCAACAAGATCGTCTATGCCACCCAGCCCCGCGTGAAGCCGCCGACCTTCGTCTTCTTCGTCAGGGAGCCCAAGGCGATCCACTTCTCCTACGAGCGGTACCTGGCCAACCGGATTCGCGAAGGCCTGGGTTTCGAAAGCGTCCCCATCCGCCTCATCTTCCGCAAGCGCCACCGGGACAAGGAGAAGAAATAGAGGGTATTGGGTATCGGGGACAGGGTATAGGGAAGGTACGGCAGATTATTTTGTATAAACGAAATCTTCATCCATCCCGAGACCCTAAACCCTGGACCCTAAACCCTTGCTTTTCAAAATTTCCTGTGCTAGAGAAGCGCTTTATCGGGGCCTGAATGCCCGCTGATCACGCTGCCTTGTCTTTCATCCTGTCAAGGGATATCAAAAAAGGAGGAGAGTTATGAAGATGAGACACCTGGTGGTCGCGTTACTGGTCCTGGGCCTGGCCGTCTCGATGCCGGCACCCGCATTTTCCCAGGCGAAATCGGACACGATCAAGATCGGCGCGTTCCTGCCCATGACGGGAGGGGTGGCTGCCTACGGCCAGGGTTCCTGGCAGGGCATTCAGGTCGCCAGGGACATGAAGCCGACCATCCTCGGCAAGAAGGTCGAACTCGTGCTCGCCGACGACAAGAGCGACAAGATCGAGGCCGCCAACGCAGTGACCCGGCTGGTCGAGAAGGAAAAGGTCGTCGCCATCATCGGCTCCTCCATCAGCGGCAACACGATGGCCGGCGGGCCGATCGCCGAAAAGGCCGGCGTGCCCATCATCTCCCCCACGGCCACCAACCCCCTCGTGACGCAGGGCAAGAAGTACATCTTCCGCGTGTGCTTCATCGACCCCTTCCAGGGCGAGATGGCCGCCAAGTATGCCTATGAAACCCTGAAGAAGCGAAAGGCCGCCCTCATCATCGACAAGGCGCAGGACTACTGCGTCGGTCTGGCCGACTTTTTCGAAAAGAGCTTCACCAAGCTCGGCGGCCAGATCGTGGCGAAGACCTACTGCCAGACCGGCGACAAGGACTTCACGGCCCAGCTCTCGGCCATCAAGGCAAAGAACCCCGACGTGCTCTACATGCCCAACTACTACACCGAAGTCGCCCTCGCCATGAAACAGGCCAAGGACCTCGGGCTGAATCTCCCCGTGCTCTCCGGTGACGGCGCGCAGGACAAGGCGCTCATCGACATCGGCAAGCAGTACGTGGAAGGCCTGATGCTGACGGGTCACTTCGAGAAGGCCGCGGCGAACACGGACCTGGCCAAGAAGTTCATCCCCCTCTACGAGAAGAAGTTCGGCAAGGTCGGGACCTTCGACGTCATGGGCGCCGATGCGTACTTCGTGCTGGCCGACGCGATCGAGCGCGCCAAGTCCACCGACGGCGCCAAAATCCGCGCAGCCTTGGCGTCCACGAAGAACTTCAAGGGCATCTCCGGCACCATGACGATCGGTGAGGACGGCAACGCGATCAAGAGCCTCGTCATCGTCCAGGTCCGCGGAGGCGACTTCAAGTACGTGGCCACCGTCGAGCCCGCCGGCGCGAAGCCCGAACCGAAGAAAGCGGCTCCGAAGAAGAAATAAGCAAGCAGGCGATAAACCGATGGACAGAGAGGGGCGATTGAACGATCGCCCCTCTTTTGTAAACGCTCAGGGTCGGGGACGGTTTATTTGGAACTGACTTTCTTTCTCCAGCAGATGATCAACGGTGTGGCCCTGGGGAGCCTCTACGGGCTCATCGCCATCGGCTACACCATGGTCTACGGGATCATCCGGCTCATCAATTTCGCCCACGGCGACGTCATGATGATGGGGTGCTACTTCGCCTACTTCGGCATCCTCATGTTCAGCCTCCCCTGGTGGGCCTCGTTCGTCGTCGCGATCGTCCTGACAGCCCTCCTGGGCATGATGATGGACAAGGGCGCGTACGTGCCCGTCCGTAACGCCCCGCGCATCTCGGCCCTCATCACGGCCATCGGCGTCTCGTTCCTGCTCGAAAACCTCGGCCTCGTCGTCTTCGGGGGTCGTCCCAAGGGCTTCGAGACACCCGACATGTTCAGCGAGGTCTACGAGGTCGCCGGTCTCATGTTCCCCGCCCTGGTCCTCTGGACGCCCCTGCTGACCCTGGCCATCCTCGGCGTTGTCCTCTTCATCATCTACCGGACCAAGACGGGACGGGCCATGCGCTGCATCAGCCACGACATGGAAACGACGCGGCTGATGGGCGTCGACGTCAACCGGATCATCTCGATCACCTTCGCCGTGGGCTCCGCAGCGGCGGCAGCGGGCGGGATCATGTGGGCCATGCGATACCCCGAGATCAACCCGCTGATGGGCATCATCCCCGGCTTCAAGGCCTTCGTGGCCGCCGTCCTGGGCGGCATCGGCAACATCACCGGTGCGATGCTCGGGGGGCTTTTGCTGGGGGTTGCGGAGATCCTGCTCGTGGCCCTGATGCCGGAGCTGGCCGGCTACCGCGACGCCGTGGCCTTCGGCCTGCTGATCCTGATCCTGCTCTTCCGCCCCACGGGGCTGATGGGAACGAAACTGCCGGATTAAAAAAGGGTATTGGGTCTCGGGTATCGGGTATAGGGCAAAAATGAAGATTCAGAGCTATAGAGAGCTGATTGCCTATCAGAAAGCTTATCAACTGGCACTTGACATATACAAGACCACGAAGAAATTCCCGAAGGACGAACTGTTCGGGATCGTTTCTCAGATGCGAAGAAGTGCTGTTTCAGTTCCTTGCAATATCGCAGAAGGATATTGTCGAAATCACAGAAAAGAATACGTGCAATTTCTAAACATTGCTTTTGGTTCATGTGGCGAGTTGGAAACACTGTTATCTCTGTCCAAAGATCTCGGATATCTTGCTCTGAATGATTTCAATACGTTTGATGAACAATTGAAGGACGTTTCAAGATTATTATGGAAATTGATTGTTTCGTTAAAGGGCCGACAGCCGGAATAAGAATGATCTTCTTCATTCCCTAGACCCGATACCCCATACCCGAGACCCTGTTTGAGAAATGCTGTATCCTGGCCCTTAGCGAGCAAAGCTGGATAGTCAAACATGGACATCAATCATAAACGAAACGTCCTCCTCTCCGTTCTCGGCACGATGCTCGTGCTGGCGGTGGTGCAGCTTGCCGGCAGCCACGGCACGGAGTACCAGATCCGCATCCTGAACAACATCGCCATCTTCATCGTCATGGCCGTGAGCTACAACCTCATCAACGGCGTCACGGGGCAGTTCTCGCTCGCGCCCAACGCATTCGTCGCCCTCGGCGCGTACACGTCGGCCCTGCTCACCCTGACGCCGGCGGAGAAGGAGATCTCGTTCATCATCGAGCCCTGCATCTGGCCCCTGAGCGTGATCACGACCCCCTTCCTCGTCTCGCTGCTGGCAGCGGGTGTCGTGTCGGCCCTTCTGGCGTTCGTCATGGGTTTCCCCGTTTTCCGCACCCGCGGGGACTATCTGGCCATCGTAACCCTCGGCTTCGGGGAGGTGGTGCGCGTGATTGCCAACAACACGCAGAGCATCACCAACGGCCCGCTCGGCCTCAAGGGAATCGCCGAGCACACAACCCTCTGGTGGTCCTGCGGCGCGGCCATTGTCACCGTGTTCCTGATAGGCCGGATGGTCCGCAGCAGCTACGGCATGGCCATGAAGGCCATCAAGTACGACGAGGCGGCGGCCGAGGCCGTGGGCATCAACACCTACTGGCACAAGATGCTCGCCTTCACGACGAGCGGCTTCTTCCAGGGAATCGGCGGGGGTCTTCTGGCCCACCTGATCACCACGATCTCGCCCACGCTCTTCACCTTCTTCCTGACCTTCAACCTCCTGATCATCATCGTCATGGGCGGTCTCGGCAGCACGACCGGGGCCATTCTCGGGGCCATCCTCTTCACCTGGGGCGGCGAGTGGCTTCGCTTCGTCGACGAGCCCATGAACCTCGGCTTCGTCGAGATCCCCGGCATCCCCGGCATGCGCATGGTCATCTTCTCGTGCATCCTGATCTTCATCATGATTTTCGCCCGCCACGGAATCATGGGGACGAGGGAGTTCAACTGGAACTGGCTGTGCAGGAAGCTCGGTATCGGAGGTCGCGCCCGATGAGTGTGCTCTCGGTAGAACATCTCACGATGAAGTTCGGCGGCCTCGTGGCCGTGAACGACTTTCATCTGGAGCTCGAGAAGGGCGAGATCGTGGGTCTCATCGGCCCCAACGGCGCAGGCAAGACGACCGTCTTCAACATGATCGCCGGCTACTACGTGCCTACGGAGGGTTCGATCCGCTTCCAGGGCCAGCCGACCCAGGGCAAGAAGGCCAACCAGATCACAAAAGCCGGAATCGCCCGCACCTTCCAGAACATCCGCCTCTTCTCGGAGCTCTCCGTCATCGAGAATGTCATGATCGGCTACCACTGCCGACTCCGATCCACGTTCCTCGGCGCAACCCTGAAGCTGCCCCTCTACCGCCGCGAGGAGAAAATGATGCACGAAGGGGCCTTGAAGCTTCTGGCCGAGGTCGGGCTGACGGACGTGGCGCACGAGATGTCCACTTCCCTGCCCTACGGAAAGCAGAGGCGCCTCGAAATTGCCAGGGCGCTCGCCACGGGCCCGCAACTCCTGCTGCTGGACGAACCGGCCGCAGGCATGAACCCCAACGAGACGCAGGACCTGCTGCAGCTCATCCTCAGGCTCCGGAAAGACTACGACCTGACGGTATTCCTGATCGAGCACGACATGAAGTTCGTCATGGAGATCTGCGAGCGCATCAAGGTGCTCGATTACGGGACCACGATTGCCGAGGGCACGCCCCACGAGATCCAGAACAATCCAAGGGTCATCGAGGCCTACCTGGGGGAGGTGCAGTGTGCTTAAGGTCGAGGGCCTGAACGTCCACTACGGCGGCATCCACGCGCTGAAAAACGTGTCGATCCACGTGCCCGAGGAAAAGGTCGTCACCCTCGTGGGGGCCAACGGCGCGGGCAAGAGCAC
>JALOPC010000333.1 GCA_025454095.1 Syntrophales bacterium
AACTCCGCCGAGGGCTGCCAGGGGGCCATGAGCCGGTGCGCGATCACGCGGGATTCGAGACCCGCGAACTCGCCGAGCGCGCGAAGGACGGTCTGACGCGAGACGCCGGCACGAAAGCCGCCCGTGAGCATCCGGGTCCAGACGAATCGCTGCCTCTCGTCCATTTCACGCCAGGTCTCTTCGATCCCCGCGCGGCTCGTCTCCGCGTCGGAGTCGATCATCGGCAGGAGCCTCTCTTCCACCAGCGACCGAAGGCCCTGCGGGCTCGAACCGCCCGCCCCCGGCACGACGAGGGCGATCGTTTCGGCCGCATCGCCCACCGCTTCCCGGCATTCCTCGAAGAGCCACTCCGGGATGCCCGCCGCCTCGCAAGCCCACAGCCTGAGCCGTGACGCCGAAACGGCGCGTCCCAGCGGTTCACCGATGAGGAGGTAAAGCGCCCAGGCCGCGTCGCCGGCCGGAACGGACGCGACGTAGCGCTGCAGCGCTTCGGCCTTGCGCGAGGCCTTCGTCGTCTCGTCGAGGGTGAAGCAGAGCTCGGTAAATCGTTGCATGGATGTCTAGTCTTCCGTCGTTTCGTTGCCGGCGAACCCGGCCTGCAGCGGCTGCGCGGCGATGCCCTTCTCCCGGAGCACGCGGACGACGGGATCGATGGTGCCGTGGGTGACCCGGACGTCGCCGGCGCCCGTTGCGGCGACGGCCTCCATCAGGCCGGGCCAGTCCGCATGGTCGGAAAGCACGAACCCCCGGTCGACGCCGCGGCGCCGCCTCGGCCCGCGCAGGCGCATCCAGCCCGAAGCCAGCGCGGTGGAGCAGGCGCCGAACGGCCTCATCCAGTTCGTGTGCCGGGCCGAGGGCGGCGCGAGGATGATCGCCCGGCTGAAGTCGGCCTTCTTCCCGGCGGCCTCGACAGGGGTCGTGTTCGGCAGCCCCACCCCGCTCATCCGGTAGCGGCGGTTCATCTCCTCCACGGAGGCGTGGGTGAAGATGGGGCCCTGGTCGGGGTCGAGGCCCGCGAGGATCCGTTGCGCTTTTCCGAGGACGTAGGCGAAGATCACGCTGGCGCGGCCCGCCTCCTGGTTGGACCGCCACCAGGCGCGGATGTCCGCGAACACCTGCGCGGGCTCGTCCCAGCGGTAGACGGGGAGGCCGAAGGTGGACTCCGTGATGAAGCAATGGCAGGGAAGGGGTTCGAAGGGGGCGCAGGTGGGGTCGGGCTGCAGTTTGTAGTCGCCGCTGAACACGGTGACGTGGCCCCTGTGCTCCACGCGGGCCTGGGCCGAGCCCAGGATGTGTCCCGCCGGGTGCAGCGACAGGCGGACCCCATCGATGACGACGGTCTCCCCGTATTCCACGAGCCGGATCCGGGCGTCGTTGCCCAGCCGGGTCCTCAGGACGTGCGCACCCGGCCTCGCTGCCAGATACTCCCCGCAGCCGCGGGCGGTGTGGTCGGCGTGCGCGTGCGTGATGACGGCGCGCTCCACGGGTTCCCGGGGGTCGATGTGAAAACCGCCGGCCTCGCAGGCGAGGCCCTGTTCCGTCATCCGCAGGGAGTTCATGATGCGCGGAGTATGGCACAAACCCCGGGTCCCTGCAACGGCGGCGGGTCTCCGGAGGCCTCGCGGCGCCTGAAAATGTGCTTGACAGGCGTTGCGGGGTGGCGATATGGTTCGCCCTGTGGTCTAAGGGGGGGACCATTCTGGAGGGACCAGGGGCCGCTGATCCAGGGTCTGTCGGACGGTTCCCGGTTGTTCTGTCAGAGTGTCTGCTCCCGGCCATCGAGAATTTTTCACAGGAGGGAACACGATGGCGCAGGGAATCGTCAAGTGGTTCAACGAAAAGAAAGGATTCGGCTTCATTCAGCAGGACGGGGGCGGTGATCTCTTCGTCCACTATACGGCCATCAAGGCAGCCGGATTCAAGAGCCTGCAGGAGGGGCAGCGGGTCCAGTTCGAGGTCGAGACGACGGACAGGGGCCCGAAGGCAAAGAACGTGGAAACAATCTGAACGCGAAAAGACCCTGAGAGAAGCGGCGCCCGCACGGTGCCGCTTTTTTTGTGCGAGGCGCGATGCCCTCGGACGCCCGGAAATTTCCGATAGAATTGAAACGCAAAGGCTGATATAAAAACGGCAACGGCCGGCTTATTCATCATTCCTGTTCATCCGCTCATTGACTAAGGAGGTGAGATCCCATGGCATCAGCAGCTTTTTTAAAAGAGTGTAACGTCTTCCAGGGATTGAGCGACGCGCAGATCGGCAAGCTCGTTGCGATTGCAAAGGATGACTCCTATCCGACCGGGACCCTTCTCTACAAGGAGGGCGACCCGTCGACTCACCTCTATCTGGTCGAGCAGGGAAAGGTCTTTCTGGAAATGAAGAGCGACATGGGACCCACGCGGCCCCCGATGCAGGTCATCATCGACGTCGTGACGCGCCGCGAGGCCTTCGGGTGGTCCGCGTTCGTCGAGCCCAACCTCCACACCCTGAGCGCGCTGATCGCCGAGCCGACGAAGATGATCGTCTTTGACGGCGGCAAGCTGAGAGCCCTCATGAAGGAGGACTGCGCGATGGGCTTCGAGATCATGAAGGGGCTCACGCGGCTTCTTGCCCAGAGGCTCAACCACACGCGGGTGCTTCTCATCGGCGAGAGGGCGCTGGCGCACCTGACGTCGAACACGGAATACGCCTGA
>JALOPC010000334.1 GCA_025454095.1 Syntrophales bacterium
GCGCCGTATCGGCTGCCTGGTTGGAGTACCGGGGGCCGACCACGGCGGGGTAGACGAATTCGTAGACCCCCTCCGTCGGGACGATCAGTTCCGTGTATTTCATCTCCACCCGGATCTCGTCGCCCGGCATGATGTTGGCCACGTTCATCTGGAACACATTGGGCCGCTGCTGCTCCAGCAGTGATGCGCTCTTCCCCTGGTCGCGGGCCTTCTCGTAGTCGCGCCGGGCCTCGTCGCGTTTTTGGATCTTCGCCTCGACGACGCGCTTGCCGATGGTCATCTTCATCCCGTAAACAGCCGCCCGGGTCGAGGCGGGGAAGACATAGACGGCCTCGATGGGTTTCCTCCCTTCATTCTTATAGACCTGGGTGACGAGGACGTCGGCAATGACGCCGGAAATGCGGACGGATGCCGACGCGGACTTCAGCGGAAGCGGGTCCAGGGCCGGGTCGTCGCTTTTCACAAAAAAGTACGGGGAAAGGCTCCGGTCGTCCGATGTCTCCTGGGGGCGGGCCAGGGCCGCTCCCCAGGGCAGCATCGACACGACAAGGGCAACGAGGATGACCAGTCGAATCGCCGTTTTCATGGGGTACCTCCTTTGGTTTCGGGACTTCTGCTTCTTAGACAGCGGAGGCACCCCAAAAGTTCCCGACCGCGCCCTGGCCCCTGCACCCTGAACCCTGGACCCTGTGTTCAGGTGACAATTTTGTCCATGCACAAGATGAACCCTTGTTTTTTGTGTCTTTTTTCGCTATAGGAACAAACGTGTAATTGCTGAGCCTTTCAGGACAGAACATGAGCCGTTTCAACTACGAAGAGCTTGCCGCCCTCCACAAGATTGCGAGGATTCTCACCCAGGCAGGGGAGCTGCGCGACCATCTCGAAAAGACCATGGACGAGCTGAGCAAGCGCCTCGGCATGGAGCGGGGGATGATCTCGATCCTCGATCAGAACACACAGGACGCGTGGCTGGAGGTGGCGCGCGGCGTGGACATCGAGGGTCTCGACATCCGCTACAAGCTCGGGGAGGGCATCACGGGCAAGGTGGCCCAGACGGGCAGGCCCATGGCGATCGCCAACCTGGGCAAGGAAAATCTCTTTCTCGACCGCACGGGCGCCCGGAAGAATCTCGACCGCTCCCAGCTGGCCTTTCTCTGCGTGCCCATCATCTACGACGGGAAGGTGGCCGGGGTGCTCTCGGCCGACAAGCTGACCCGGAAGGTGACCGACCTCGAGGAGGAAGTGGCCATCCTGTCGGCCGTGGCGGAACTGATCGGCAAGGCAGTGCACGGCCTGGGGCTCGAGGAGGAAAACCGCCGGCTGCGGAAGATGCTGAGCAACACGCGGGCCATTTCCACGGACATCATCGGGAATTCGAAGCCCATGCTCGACGTGCTGAGCCTGATCTCCCAGGTTGCCGACTCGGGGACGACGGTCCTCGTCAACGGGGAGACGGGAACGGGGAAGGAACTCGTGGCCCGGGCGATCCACACCAACAGCCCCCGCAAGGGCGGTCCCTTCATCCAGGTCAACTGCGCGGCCATGCCCGACACCCTCGTCGAAAGCGAGCTCTTCGGGCACGAAAAGGGCGCCTTCACCGGGGCCATCCAGCGCCGCCGCGGGCTCTTCGAAGAGGCCCATGGCGGGACCATTTTCCTCGACGAGATCGGGGAGCTCTCCCAGACGGCGCAGGCGAAAGTGCTCCGCGTTCTCCAGGAGAAGCAACTCCAGCCGGTGGGCTCGTCGCGGACGGTGACGGTGAACGTGCGCATCATCGCCGCAACCAACCGCAACCTCGAGCAGGACGTGGCCGGTGGCCGGTTCCGGGCCGACCTGTTCTACCGCCTCAACGTCTTTCCCATCTTCATGCCCCCGCTGCGGGAACGGGGCAGCGACATCATCCTGCTGACCGACCACTTCATCCTGAAATACGCGAAGATGCTCGGCAAGCGGGTGAAGCGGATTTCGACGCCGGCACTGGACATGCTCCTGGCCTATCACTGGCCGGGCAATGTCCGCGAGCTCGAGAACTGTATCGAGCGGGCCGTGATCCTCGCGCCCGGGGATTCCATCGAAAGCGTGCACCTCCCCCCGTCTCTCCAGATGAAGTCGAAAGAGGCCGCCAGGAAAGAGCGGGGCAAGCTCGAGACCCTGGTCAATGCCTACGAGCGCTCCCTGATCATCGACGCCCTGAAGGACGCCCGCGGCAACCAGACGCGGGCGGCGAAACTGCTCGCGACGACGAAGCGGATCATTCAGTACAAGATCACGAAGTACGACATCGACCCGAAACGCTTCAAGGCCAAACGAATCGCCTGAGAAATGTAGACATCACCGCGCGCCGGGACGCGCATGTTCTTTCGAATTACCCTCATTTGGAACAATTCTGCTCTCTTTTTCTCTGCTCCCCTTCCCCTTCTCAATGCCCGCTCTCACCCGTCCGATCCCTGGACGCAGCATTCGAAACCTGTTATTCATCAATGTATTCCGTTAATTGAAGATTCACCGAACCCTGTCCTCGACCTGACCCCCTGCCCTGCGAAGCGCATGGCACGCTTCTTGTCAAACAGTGTTGCATCAGCCTATCATTTCAGAATGACCAGACGGGGTGGAAAATCATGAAAGCGCAAACCATGGAAAGCCGTACGGTGTCGTCCCTGGCGAGTCTCATGAAC
>JALOPC010000054.1 GCA_025454095.1 Syntrophales bacterium
GATTGCGTCAAGGAGGCCGCCAACATGGTCTGCGGGAATTTCCTCGTGCACCTCGATGCGTCGAAGAAATTCACCATGTCGCTGCCCGAGTTTTCGGCAAGACCCGGTCAGCCGCCGGCTGACGCGGGGGACGCCGTGTCCTTCGACTTCGACTGCGATGCGGGCACGATGCGGGTCGAGCTCACAATACAGGCATGAAGAGGGGGATAGGGTGTCAGAAGACCAAGAGGGGTATCGGGTATAGGGAAGGTACTCAGATTATTTTGTTTAGACGGAATCTTCTTCCATCCCGATACCCGAAACCCGAGACCCGATACCCGGGGTCGCGGCAGCAGCAACGAATGAGTGCGGGTTTGGGAAAGACAGATAGAGGGTAGTGGAGCGTTGAACAAGATCAAGGTTCTCATCGTCGACGATTCGGCCATTGTCCGCAAGATCTTCTCGGAGGAGCTCTCGAAGTTCCCCGACATCGAGATCGTGGGGACGGCGCCGGACCCCTACGTGGCCCGGGACAAGATCGTCGCGTCACCTTCCTGCGCAAGCTCATGAAGCACTACCCGATCCCGGTCATCATCGTAAGTTCGTTGACGCCGAAGGGTGGAAAACTGACGCTGGAGGCCCTCGACATCGGGGCCGTCGAGGTCATCGCAAAGCCCGGGGCGGCCTACACCGTGGGCGATATGAGCGCCCAGCTGGCCGAGAAGATCCGGGCGGCCTCGCGGGCACGGATCGTGAAACAGCAGGGGGATGCCCCCGGAAACGGGGGGCCGCCGGAGCCGGTCCGGGCCCTGGCCCAGACCACGAACCAGGTCATCGCGATCGGCGCCTCCACGGGGGGCACGGAGGCCCTCAAGGCCGTGCTCACGAAAATGCCCGTGAACTCGCCCGGCATCGTCGTCGTGCAGCACATGCCGGCGAACTTCACGACGGCCTTCGCCGAGCGCCTCAACGGCCTGTGCGCGATGTCGGTGAAGGAGGCGAAAAACAACGACTCCGTGACCCAGGGGACGGTCCTCATCGCCCCCGGGAACTACCACATGCTCCTGCGGAGAAGCGGGGCCCGCTATTACGTGGAGGTCAAGGACGGGCCCATGGTGCACCACCAGCGGCCCGCCGTGGACGTCCTCTTCCGGTCCGCGGCCCAGGTTGCCGGCGCCAACGCGATCGGGGTGATCCTGACGGGAATGGGCGCCGACGGGGCGGCGGGGATGCTGGAGATGAAGAAAGCCGGGGCGAGAACCGTCGCCCAGGACGAAAATTCCTGCGTGGTCTTCGGCATGCCGAAGGAAGCCATCAAGCTCGGCGGTGCGGACCGGGTCCTTTCCCTGGACCAGATCGCCGGGGAACTGGTGAGGATGATGTGACATGGATACCACTGAATTGAGACGCGAAATCGACGAGATGGCATCGAGCTTCCTCTTCCTCGAGAAGAAGGAAATCGACATCCCGACGGCGGGACAGTTTCTGAACCAGCTCGAAGGGGTCATGGGGCATGCGGAGGCCCTCGGGGCCGCAGAGGCCCAGCGCCTTTCGGGCGGCCTGAACCAGCTTCTCGAGAAGGTCGTCCTCGAGTCCGTCGACGCCGCGGCGGGTTTCGGTCTGTTCGAGCGCGGCATCGTGCTCCTGCAGTCCGTGGCTGACGGCTACTGCAACACGGGACGCTACGAGGGGAGCATCGACCCCTTCATGGCGGAACTGGCCGCCTGCCTGGGTATCCCCCTGGAGCCGGCTTCCGGGGAGACCGCGGAAGCCCCGTCCGTGGAAGCGGCCGCTGAAGGCCCGGCGGCGGCGAAAGAGCGGGTTCAGGACGAGTCGCTCCTGCGGGATTTCATCACCGAGGGGCTCGAGTACATCGGCGAGATCGAGATGAACATCCTCAACCTCGAACAGGAGCCCGAAAACAAGGACTACATCAACGCCATCTTCCGGCCTTTTCACTCCGTGAAGGGGGTGGCCAGCTTCCTGAATCTCGATGCCATCCGCACGCTGGCCCACGACCTCGAAACACTCCTGGACAAGGCGAGAAACGAGGCCCTGCCCGTCACGCCGGAACTCATCGACCTCATCCTCGACGGCTCGGACACCCTGAAGGCCATGATCGGCCAGCTGCGGGACGGCCTGGAGGGACGGGAGGCCACGGAACTGATCGACACCTCGGACCTCGTGCGGCGCATCAAGCTGGCCGAGCAGGGAGCCGAACAGCCGAAGCAGCCCAAGAAGCTCGGCACCATTCTCGTGGAGGAAGGGATCATCAACGAGGACGAGCTGCAGGATGCCCTCGAGCGTTCCCAGATCCCGCCGCCCCGGAAGCTGGGGCAGACCCTCATCTCGGAAGGGATGGCCTCGCCCAAGGACGTCTCCCGGGCGCTGCGCAAGCAGGCCCAGCAGGTGACCGACTCCAACACCATCCGCGTGGACATCAAGAAGCTCGACGACCTGATCGACATGGTGGGCGAGCTCGTCATCACCCAGTCCATGATCCGGCAGAGCGACACCCTCGCGGCGCTCGGCGACCGCAAGCTCGTCCGGGACATCTCCCAGCTCGCGAGCATCACCTCCGAGCTGCAGCGCTCCTCCACGGTCCTGCGGATGATCCCCATCAAGCAGACGTTCCAGCGCATGTCGCGGCTCGTGCGGGACCTCTCGAAGAACTCGGGGAAGCTCGTCAACGTCGTCACCGTGGGCGAGGACACGGAGATCGACCGCAACATGGTCGACGAGATCTACAACCCGCTCGTCCACATGATCCGCAACGCCGTGGACCACGGCATGGAGATGCCCGAGGACCGCATCCAGGCGGGAAAGCCCGAGCGCGGGACGATCCGGCTCAAGGCCTTCCACCGGGGGGGGAACATCGTCATCGAGATCTCCGACGACGGCCGCGGCCTCAACCGGGAGAAGATCCGCCAGAAGGCCGTCAAGAACGGGCTCATCAGCGCCGGGGACGCCCTGACGGACCAGGAGGTCAACCGCCTCATCCTGCTGCCCGGCTTTTCGACGGCAGAGAAGATCACCGACATCTCGGGCCGCGGCGTGGGGATGGACGTGGTCAAGCAGGCCGTGGAGAAACTCCGCGGCAAGATGGACATCCAGAGCGTCGAGGGGAAGGGGACGACCTTCGTCACCGGCTTCCCGCTCACCATGGCCATCATCGACGGCATGATCGTAAAAGTGGGCAACGAGCGCTACATCCTGCCCACGGTGGCCATCCGCCAGCTCATCCGGCCCGACCGGGCGGCCTACAACTGCATTGTCGGCGAGGCCGAGACGATCAACGTCATGGGGCGGCTGCTGCCGCTGGTGCGGCTCCACCGGCTCTTCGACATCGAGCCCGTGCACGCCAACCCCTGGGAGGCCACCCTGGTGGTCATGGAAGGGGAGAAGCGCTCCAAGTGCCTGCTCGTCGACGAGATCCTCGGCAAGGAGGAGGTCGTCATCAAAAACCTCGGCGAGAGCCTGAAGAGAATCAAGGGGGTCTCGGGCGGCGCCATCCTCGGCGACGGCAACGTGGGCCTGATCCTCGACCCCGAGGGCCTCTTCGAGATGGCCGAAGCGAATTGACGCCGGCGGGCCCCGGGGCCGGCAGGGCGGGGAAGAGAACCGGATTTCAAGCGTAAACCTGAATGCGGGAGAAACCTATGAGCGTGAACAAGAATCTCAAGATCCTCATCGTCGATGACTTCGCCACCATGCGGAAGGTCATCCGGAACCTGCTCAAGCAGGGCGGCTTCGAGAACGTCGTGGAGGCCGAGGACGGGCTGGCGGCCCTGAAGATCCTGAAGTCCCAGCAGGTCGACTTCATCATCTCCGACTGGAACATGCCCAACATGAGCGGGCTCGAACTGCTCAAGGCCGTCCGCGGCGACGACGAGCTCAAGGCGCTGCCGTTCCTCATGGTGACGGCGGAAGCCCTGAAGGACAACGTCGTGGCGGCCGTCAAGGCGGGCGTGAGCAATTACATCGTGAAGCCCTTCACCGCCGAGGTGCTCAACGAGAAGATCGAAAAGATCGTCAAGAGCCTGGCGGCATAACACGGCAAAGGAAACCCTCTCATGGACGTTCGATTCATCAACCCGTTTCTGAACGGGACCGTGCAGGTCCTGAAGACCATGGCCTTCGTGGAGCCCAAGGCGGGAAAGCCCTTTCTCAAGAAGGACAGCCTGGCCCGCGGCGACATCTCGGGCATCATCGGCCTGACCGGCTCGGCCCGCGGGTCGCTGGCCCTGAGCTTCAGCGAAAGCAGTATCCTGAAAATCGTTTCCAACATGCTCGGCGAGGAGATCAAGACCCTCAACGGCGACATCAAGGACGCCGTCGGCGAGATCACCAACATGGTCTCCGGCGCGGCCCGGAAGGAACTCGAGACCCTCGGGTTCAACATCACGGCGGCCATCCCCACCGTCGTGGCCGGCAAAGACCACTCGATCAGCCACGTGCTCGGGGGGCCGAGCATCATCATCCCCTTCGAAACGCCGCAGGGGCCCTTCGTCGTCGACATCTGCATCGGCAACATCGTCGGGCAGTGAAGAAGTGGGAGAAGTGGGAGAAGTGGAAGAAGTGCCTGAGTGTCTACGTGTCTGAGTGAAGAAATACAGCGGGCAAACGGCAAAAAAAAGGACCGGGGTATGCTTCCCGGTCCTTTTTTCGTCTTTCCCGA
This sequence comes from Syntrophales bacterium, assembly GCA_025454095.1. Taxonomy (GTDB): domain Bacteria; phylum Desulfobacterota; class Syntrophia; order Syntrophales; family UBA2192; genus UBA2192. The sequence continues at coordinate 4,658 of JALOPC010000054.1, forward strand.
AACCCGATACCCTGTACCCGATACCCGGCGCGCTAGCGCGTGATCTGGTACTTCCTGACGACCTCCCGGATCGCGGCGAGCTGCTGTTCGCTCATCTCGAAGGTGTAGCGGTTGCCGCCCTTGAAGGTCACCGTGATGGAATTGGATCTCGCGAGTTTCGCGATCTTGTCGTCCTCGGCGACGTCGTTGTCGGACCACTCGTTGATCCCGTCGGAATCGACGGAGGACTGTTTCTGCGGGTAGATCGTGTCGATCGTCAGCCTCGTGCCGTTCTGGCCCTGCAGGGTCACGGATTCGTAGGAGAGGTACTCGGGGGCCTCGTACCGTGTCTTCACCTTGTAAAACTTCTTGCCCGTGTAGCGCTGGATGAAGTAGACCTCCACGTAGAACTTGCGGTCCTCGCCGATCTGCTGCGCGAGGTTGCGCGTGGAACGGTACACCTTCCACGACTTGATGGGGTCGTCCTCGATGAGGATGTGCCGGACGATGTCGCGCTGGGTCTCGAGCTCCCCCTCCAGCTCCGTGCGCAGTTCCTCGCGCAGCGTCAGAAGCTTTTCGTTCAGCTCCTTCGTCAGGAAGACCGACTTCATCTCCCGGTCGATCAGCTCGATCCGGCCCCGGAGGTCCCGCGTCGCTTCGACGGATTTCACGATCTTCTGGTAATGGTTCAGGGCGAGGTTCCGAATCTCGGCGATTTTATCCCCCGCCGCGGCGGCGTGCTGGCTAGTCGGGAAGCGGTCGACGAGGGTCTGGAATTTCTCCAGGGCATCGCCGTAGCGCTTTTCCCCGTAGAGCCCCATGCCCGTCCGGTAGTAGAAATCGGACAGGTCCTTGAGCTGTTTCAGCTCTTCGGCGAGGGTCTCATTCTGCTGTCGCGACAGAAGCAGCTCCTTGTTGAGCCGCTCGTTATCGACCTGCAGATCCTCGAATTTTTTGTACGAGACGCATCCGGACAGAAGAAGGGCGCAAATCAGCCATAGAAGAATTCGATGCATAAGGGCTCCATGAAACCATAAAACCGCCATCCACAGAAATAAATGTATGCAACATACGCTATGATTTTAACACAATAACGCTATTGGGCCGGATTTTCAAACTATTTTCAGGGTGCATCTTCGATGGATCGTTACTGTGCCGTAAGTTGCGGGGATCAAGGAGAAAATGCCCGCACCCCTTCGGGGAAGGAGGAGGGGCGCTGCGCGATGCCCGCAGCGGGACACAATCGGGGGCTCACGGAATGGGCCCGACCGTCGCAGCAGCCTTGACGCGGGGGGATCGATCTGCTAGGGGTGTCAGGGGGTAGGGGTCAACATGATCTGGCACCAGCAGGAGGTCAAGGCGGTCCTCGCCGCGCTGGATGTTCCCATCGACGGCCTTCGTTCCGAAGAAGCCGGCAATCGACTTGCGAAATTCGGCCGCAACGAGTTGCAGGAAAAGGGAAAGCGCTCTCCGATCGCGATGTTTGTCGATCAGTTCCGGGACTTCATGATCCTGGTGCTGATGGCCGCCGCCGTGGTGTCCGGGTTTGTCGGCGAGGCGGCCGACACCGTCGCCATCCTCGTCATCGTCATCCTCAACGCGGTGATCGGGTTCATCCAGGAATACCGCGCCGAGAAGGCCATGGAGGCCCTGAAGCAGATGGCTGCCCCCGCGGCCCGCGTCCTGCGCGACGGGCAGGTTTCTGCGGTTCCCGGCGCCGAGGTCGTCCCGGGGGACCTCGCGCTCCTCGAGGCGGGGGCCATCGTCCCGGCGGACATGCGGCTCGTCGAGGCGGTGCAGCTCAAGGTCGAGGAAGCGGCCCTCACGGGCGAGTCGGTTCCCGTGGAGAAGCACACCCGCGCGCTGCGCGAGGAACTCCTTCCCCTGGGGGACCGGTCGAACATGGTCTTCAAGGGCACCGTCGTCACCTACGGCCGGGGTACCGGGGCCGTCGTCGGCACGGGAATGGACACGGAGCTCGGGAAGATCGCCTCCATGCTCCAGCAGGAAGAGGAGGTCAAGACCCCTCTCCAGAAGCGCCTGACCGTCTTCGGGAAAAAACTCGCCCTGGCGGTTCTTTTCATCTGTGCCTTCATCTTCGGCGTGGGGCTCCTGCGGGGCGAGGCGCCCGTTCTCATGTTCCTCACGGCCGTCACACTGGCCGTCGCGGCCATCCCCGAAGCCCTCCCCGCCGTCATCACGATCTCGCTCGCCCTGGGGGCGCGGAAGATGGTGGAGCATAACGCCCTGATCCGGAAGCTGCCGGCCGTGGAAACCCTCGGCTCCGTCACGACCATCTGTTCCGACAAGACGGGGACCCTCACGTGGAATCGCATGACCGTGGAGGAACTCTGGGCCAACGGGGAGCTGTTCCGGAGCGACGACCCCGCCGTCGGGCGGTTCGATCATCTCATGAAAGCGCTTGCCTTGAGCAACGACGCCCTCCCGTACGTCGGCGGCGACGTGGTCGGGGTCAGCGGGGACCCGACGGAGATCGCTCTGTACCGGGTGGCCGGGGAACACGGGTTCGCGAAGGCCGCACTCGAGCGGGAGCACCCCCGGGTGGCCGAGATCCCCTTCGACTCGGAGCGCAAGTGCATGACGACGATCCACCGCTGGCCCGGGGGGGTCATGGCCTTCACGAAGGGCGGCGTCGACGTCATGCTCGAAAAAACCGTCAACGTGCTCACCGAGCGCAGGCTCGCCCCGCTGGACGCTGGCGAGGTGAGCCGGGTGAACGACCGGATGGCCGGCGAGGGGCTCCGCGTTTTGGCCGTGGCCTGCCGGTTGTGGAATGAGGTGCCCGGCGAGCTGGTGCCCGAGCACGTCGAGGAGGGCCTCACGCTTCTGGGCCTCGTGGGCATGCTCGACCCGCCCCGGGAGGAGGTCCGCGAGGCCGTTGCGCTCTGCAAGTCCGCCGGCATCCGGCCCGTCATGATCACGGGCGATCACCCGCTGACGGCCCGCTCCATCGCCCGGCGCATCGGCATCATCGAAGACGGGGGCGGCGTGATGACCTGCCGGGACCTCGAGAAGATCTCCATGGAGGTCTTCGAGGAGCGGGTGGAGGACATCCACGTCTACGCCCGGATGATTCCCGAACAAAAGCTCAAGATCGTCAAGGCCCTCCAGGACAAGGGGCACTCCGTGGCGATGACGGGCGACGGGGTCAACGACGCGCCCGCCCTCAAGCGGGCCGACATCGGAATCGCCATGGGCGTCACGGGGACGGACGTCTCCAAGGAAGCCTCGCACATGATCCTCCTGGACGACAACTTCGCCACCATCGTCAAGGCCATCCAGGAAGGCCGGATGATCTACGACAACATCCGGAAATTCATCAAATACCTGCTGGCCTGCAACTCCGGCGAGGTCTGGACGCTCTTCCTCGCCCCGATCCTGGGGTTGCCCCTGCCCCTGCAGCCGATCCAGATCCTCTGGATGAATCTCGTCACGGACAGCCTCCCGGCGCTCGCCCTGGCGGTGGAGCCTGCCGAAGGGGAAGTGATGAAGCGGCCCCCCCGCGACCCGCGGGAGAGCATCTTCGCCCACGGGCTGGGCGTTTTCTGCATCTGGGTGGGCCTGCTGATGGCAGCCGTCTGCATCGGGGTGCAGTACCTGCAACTGGCAATCGGCAACGAGCGCTGGGAAACCATGGTCTTCACCGTCATCGTCTGGGGGCAACTGACCACGGCCCTGGCGGTCCGTTCGGAAAAGGAATCCCTGTACACGCTGGGGCTCTTCTCCAACAAGGCCATGCTGGCAGCGGTTCTTGTCGGTGTTGTCCTCCAGCTTGCGGTCATCTACGTGCCCTCCCTGAACCCCGTCTTCAAGACCGATCCCCTCACGGCCGGCGAGCTGTTGTGCTGTGCAGTCGTCTCCTTCAT
>JALOPC010000335.1 GCA_025454095.1 Syntrophales bacterium
CTTTCGCGACCCCGCCCAGATCCCCTGGGACGACGAAGGGGTCGAGATCGTCATCGAGAGCACGGGCCTTTTCACGGAAGCCGCGAAGGCCCGGGCCCACCTCGAAGCGGGGGCGAAGAAAGTCATCATCTCGGCGCCGGCCAGGGGCGAGGACATCACCGTTGTGCTGGGCGTCAACCACACGGCCTACAACTCGAAGAAGCACCACGTCGTCTCGAATGCCTCCTGCACGACGAACTGTCTCGCCCCCCCGGTGAGCGTCGTCCACGCGGCCTTCGGGATCGAGAAGGGAATGATGACGACGGTACACTCTTACACGAACGACCAGCGGATCCTCGATCTGCCCCACAAGGACCTCCGGCGGGCCCGCGCGGCGGCCTGCAACATCATCCCGACGACGACGGGCGCGGCCCGGGCCCTGGCCCTGATCATCCCTGAGCTGGAAGGGCGCTTCGACGGCTACTCGCTGCGCGTCCCCACGCCGACGGTATCCGTGGCGGACTTCACCGCCGAGCTGAAAAAACCCGCCTCGACGGAGGATCTGCACGAAGCCCTGCGGCTGGCGGCTCGGAAATCCCTCCAGGGCATCATGGCTTGCGAGGAGGACCCCCTCGTCTCGACGGACTTCAAGGGCGATGCGCACTCCTCCATCGTGGACATGGAGTTCACCCAGGTATTCCGCGGCAACATGGCCAAGGTGGTGGCCTGGTACGACAACGAGTGGGGCTACTCGTGCCGCGTGGCGGACCTGGCGGACTACATCGCGGGAAAGGGGCTGTAGCGGCCCGCGCCAAGAAAAGATTTTGCCGGCTCAAAAGCGCTTTCAGACGGTTCTAACGCTTGCTGCACTGCAGCCGCAACAACTCGCCCTCCGGGCTCAAACAGTTTGCGCTGCGGACGTTCCGCTTCGCGAAGAACCGTTCGCGGAAAGGCGCTTTGACGGAGCCGTGCAAAATCGTTTCCCGTCGCTTCCCGATGGATCGAATGAAGCAATTTTCTTTGTTGACCTGTCCGTAAACCGGAGAACGCCATGCCGAAACTCGTCCTTCCCCGGAAAATCAAGAAGCGCGACGGCTCGGTCGTCCCCTTCGAGAAGGAAAAGATCCGCTACGCCGTGGAGCGGGCGGCCTTCGAGGTGCTCCAGGACCGCCTGCGGTCGATCGCCGTGTCCGAGACGGTGACCGATGCCGTGCTGGCCGACGTGAGCCGCCTGTCCCGCAAGGCGCCCCCCGGCGTCGAGGCCGTCCAGGACCTCGTCGAGCAGGGGCTCATGAAAGCCGGCTACGGCCCCATCGCCCGGGCCTACATCCTCTACCGCGAGCGCCGTGCCGAGATGCGGCAGGCCAAGGCGGCCCTGGGGCTTCGGGACGATCTGAAATTCCCCATCAACGCCATGGAGGTCCTCAAGAAGCGCTACCTCATCAAGGACGACGAGCGCAGCATCGTCGAGACCCCCGGCGAGCTCTTCCGCCGCGTGGCCCGCCACGTGGCCGGGGCGGAGAAACGATTCCGGTCGGCCGTTTCGGCCACCGAGGCCGAGGAGACCTTCTACGACATGATGCGCGAGCTGGCCTTTCTGCCCAACTCGCCCACTCTCATGAACGCGGGGACGGCCCTGGGCCAGCTCTCGGCCTGTTTCGTGCTCCCCGTGGACGACTCCATCGACGGCATCTTCGGGGCGCTGCGCCACATGGCGAAGATCCACCAGTCCGGCGGCGGCACGGGCTTCAGCTTTTCGCACCTTCGGCCCAAGGGGGACCTCGTCAAGACGACCAAGGGCGAGGCCTCGGGGCCCGTCTCCTTCATGAGCATCTTCGACGCGGCAACGGGGGTGATCGTCCAGGGGGGACGGCGCCGCGGGGCCAACATGGGAATCCTCAGCTGCGACCACCCGGACATCATGGAGTTCATCGAGGCCAAGATCGACAGGGGTCGCTTTGCCAACTTCAACCTCTCCGTGGCCGTTACGGACCGCTTTATGGATGCCGTGCGCCGCAACGGCTCCTTCGACCTCGTCAACCCCCGGACTGGGAAAAAGGACCGCACGGTCAGGGCCCGGACGATCTTCGATCTCATCGTGTACGGCGCCTGGCGCACGGGCGACCCGGGGCTCATCTTCGCCGACACGGTGAACCGCCGGAACCCCACCCCCGCCCTGGGGCGCATCGAGGCCACGAACCCCTGCGGGGAGCTGCCGCTGCTGTCCTACGAGAGCTGCAACCTGGGCTCCGTCAACCTGGCCCGGATGGTGAAGGACGGAAGGCCCGACTGGGAGCGGATGGCCGATACGATCCGCTGGGGCGTCCGATTCCTCGACGACGTCATCGAGGTCAACAACTTCCCGCTTCCCGAGATCCGGGAGATCACCCGCGCAAACCGCAAGATCGGGCTGGGCGTCATGGGGTTTGCCGACATGCTCATCCGCCTGGGAATCCCCTACAACTCACGGGAGGCGGAGCTGTTCGCCCGCAAGCTCATGGCGTTCATCCGCCGCGAATCGATGAGAACCTCGGTACAGCTGGCCGCCGAGAGGGGCGTCTTCCCGAATTACGGCAAGTCGATCTTCGGGCGCAGGAACCTCCCCGTCCGCAACGCCACGGTCAACACCGTCGCCCCCACGGGGACGATCAGCATCATCGCCGGCTGCTCGAGCGGCGGCTCTTCGAGATCAACCCGATCTTCGAAAAGGTCGCCCGGGCGCGGGGCATCTACAAGCGGGAAATCCTCGCCGAGATCGCCCGGTGGGGCACCCTGCGCCGAATCAAGGGAATCCCGCGGGACATCAAGCGGGTCTTCGTGACGGCCTTCGACGTGGAGCCCGAGCAGCACCTGCGGATCCAGGCGGCCTTCCAGGAACACTGCGACAACTCGGTGTCCAAGACGATCAACCTGCCTGCGGAGTCCACGATCGACGACGTGCGCAACATCTACCTTGCGGCCCACCGGCTCAAGTGCAAGGGGATTACCATTTACCGCTACGGGAGCCGGGCCGAG
>JALOPC010000055.1 GCA_025454095.1 Syntrophales bacterium
GCCATGTGCATGGTTCCCAGGGAGTGCTGGAAACGGCTGTGTTCCGCGGCGGGATAGACCCAGCGTGCGCTCTGAAGCTGGTGAATCCGCCTCAGGCGCTGGAGCCATGGCGTGTCGAGGAGATCCTTCTCCGTTTTTTCGCCGGGGCAGGCGGGGTCGGGGACGGTGAACCAGGCGTACTGGTGGATGGGGTCGGCGATGAGCGCCTTGCCCGTGTAAATTTTTGCAAATTCGGGAGCCCTGTGACCCATGGCTTTTTCTATCGGAAATCGGTCGATTCTTCAACGAATTATCGGGGCCAGAAGGGAAAAAGCTTCTATTCCGGCGACTTGTCTGATAAATAAAACCATGGCGCATGCCACGGGGAAGACGACGGGATGTCCAACAACCTGAAAACGGCCCTCATCATCATGGCAGCCCTCATCGCAATCGGCTCGGTGGGCTTTCACGCAATCGAGGGATGGGGCCTGCTGGAGTCCGTTTACGTGACGGTCATGACCCTCACCACCGTCGGCTACGGGGACTTCGCGCCGCAGAGCCGCACGGGCATGATCTTCACGATGGCGCTCGTGGCCGTCGGGGTCGGCACGATGCTCTACACGGTGGGGCTCGTGGCGCAGACCATGGTGGAAGGCCGGCTGATGAATCTCATGGGGAGAGGCAAGATGGAGAAAACCATCGAGAAAATGAGCAACCACTACATCATCTGCGGCTGCGGCAGGATCGGCATGCTCATCGCCCGGGAACTTGCCGCAGAGAAGACGCCCTGCGTCGTCGTGGACAATCGGCCGGGGGTGATCCAGAGGCTTCAGGATGAAGGCTTTGTCCACTTCCAGGGCGATGCCACGCACGACAAGAGCCTCATCGAGGCCGGGATCAAGCGTGCCAAAGGCATCGTCTGCGTGCTGCCCACCGACGCCCAGAACCTTTACGTCATTCTGACGGCCAAGGAGCTGAACCCCGACATCTGGGTCCTCGCGCGTTCGGAGGAGGAGCAGTCGGAGCGACGCCTGCTGCGGGCGGGCGCCGATCGGGTTATCTCGCCCTACACGCTGGGCGGGAACCGCATGGCCATGGCGATCCTTCGTCCGGCGATGCTCGACTTCATCGAGATCACGACCCGCCGCCAGAGCCTGGAGCTGAGAATGGACGAGCTGCCCATCCGCGAAGGGTCGCCCATCATCGGGAAATCCCTCGAGGAGTCCGAGATCCGGCAGCGCTACGGGCTCATCATCGTGGCCGTGAAAAAGGATTCGGGCAAGATGATCTTCAACCCCATGGCGAACTATATCATTGAGACCGGGGACAAGTTGATCGCCCTCGGGGAGGAAGACAACGTCACGAAGCTCTCGCAAGCGTTTCTTGGATGAGAGCGGCGGGGATGACCCCCTCCCGCAGAACGTTCACGGGGGACACGGTGGCATCGACGATCGTCGATCCTTTCCCGCCCGGCGTAATCCCCCCGTCGACGATCCCGTCCATTTTCCCTTCGAGCTGAGCGAGGACTTCCGCGGCGGTTGAACACTCCGGCGCGCCGGAGAGGTTTGCGCTCGTGGCCGTCAGCGGCCCGCCGAGTTTGCGGGACAGTTCCCGCGCGATCGGGTGGCTCGTCAGCCGGATGCCGATCTTTCCGCTTCCTGCCGTGAGTTTCTGCGAGACGGCCGCCGAGGCCCTGAACAGGATCGTGATGGGTCCGGGCCAGAAGCGCCGCATGAGCGCCCGGGCCTGGGCGGGGATGTCGTCAGCGAAAAGATCGACGTGCCCCGGGTCCCCGATGACGACGAGGATGGGGTTGTTGAAATCGCGCCCCTTCACGGCGAAAATATTTGCGATGGCCGCCTCGTTGCGCGCATCGGTCCCGAGGCCGTAAAAGGTCTCCGTCGGGAAGCCAATCACGCCGCCGTTTTTCAGGATGGCAACAGCCTCGTCGATCTTTTCAGGATCCGGTTTCCCCGGATCGATCTTGATAATCTTTGTCATCATGCAGACGGCCGGCATTATTGCCGGCCCAATTTTATTCCTTGCCGATACCCGAGACCCTGGACCCGATACCCTGTGTTCACAGGCATTCCAGCTTCTTGTGTTTCTCCTCCACGTCGCGGGCCATCTGCTCGGCGTGCTGCTGCAGCTTCTTGCGCAGCTCGGCGTCGCTCAGGGCGAGAATCCGCGCCGCCATGATCGCGGCGTTGCGCGCGCCCGCCTTGCCGATGGCCATGGTGGCCACCGGGATTCCGCCCGGCATCTGCACGGTGGAGAGAAGCGCGTCGAGGCCCCCGAGCGAGGTGGCGTCGATGGGAACGCCGATGACGGGAAGCCGGGTCAGCGAGGCAATAACCCCGGCCAGGTGCGCCGCCGCGCCGGCGCCCACGATCATCACCTTGACGCCCCGGCCCTCGGCCTTCTGCGCGAACTCCTTGGTCCGCTCCGGCGTGCGGTGCGCCGAGGTCAGGTAGAGCTCGTAGGGGATGCCGAACTTTTTGAGCGTCTCCAGGGCCTCCTTCATGACGGACAGGTCCGAATCGCTCCCCATCAGAACACTGACCAGAACATCCGCCTTTTTCTTCATGGCAGCCTCCAATCCTCCCAATGATGTTTGATAGAGGGGGCCGTCTAGTGTTTGAAGTGCCTGACCCCCGTGAAGATCATCGCCAACCCGTGCTCGTCGGCAGCCTGGATCGACTCCTCGTCGCGGATCGAGCCGCCCGGCTGGATGATGGCCGTCACGCCTGCCTTTGCCGCCGTGTCGACGACGTCGCGGAACGGGAAGAAGGCGTCGGAGCCCATCACGGTCCCCTTCGTCGGGCCCGTGGCCTTCATGATGGCGATCCTGACCGAGTCCACGCGGCTCATCTGGCCCGCGCCGACGCCCACGAGCTTGTCCTTCGTGGCGAGCACGATGGCGTTGGATTTCACGTGCTTGACAACCCGCCAGGCGAAGTCCAGGGCCTGGTACTCCTCGTCGGTGGGCTTTCGCTTCGTGACGACCTTCGCCTTGCGGATGTCCGTGGTGTCGGCGTCGCGCTCCTGGACGAGAAGCCCGCCGACGACGCGCCGGAAGTCGTAACCGGCCTGCGTCGCGGTGCAGGAGGGATCCACCTCGATGAGACGAAGATTCTTCTTCGATTCGAAGATCGCCAGGGCCTCGGGCTCGAACTTCGGGGCGATGACCACCTCGAGGAAGAGCTTGGCGATCTCCTCGGCGGCCTTCCTGTCGACGGCCCGGTTCACGGCCACGATGCCGCCGAAGGCGGAGATGGGGTCGGTTTCAAGGGCCTTCCTGTAAGCCTCCAGGATGTCGCCACCCGACGTGGCGGCGCCGCAGGGGTTGGCGTGCTTCATGATGACGGCCGTGGGCAGCTCGAAGTCGCAGGCCATCTGCCAGGCGGCGTCGCTGTCCATGATGTTGTTGTAGGAGAGCTCCTTGCCCTGCAGCTGCCGGCCGCCGGCGATGCCGGCCGTGAGCGGTGCGCCCTCGCGGTAGAAGACGGCCTTCTGGTGCGGGTTTTCGCCGTAGCGCAGATCCTGCGCCTTCTGGAACTGCAGCGTGTAGACGTCGGGGAAGTCCTTCTTCCCTTCGCCCGGCGCGATGGCGCCCAGCCAGTTGGAGATGGCCGCATCGTAGCGGGCCGTGAGCTGGAACGCCTTGGTGGAGAGGGCGAAGTTGGTCTGCTCGGAGACCTCGCCGCCGGTCTTCTTCATCTCCTCGAGGATCTTCGCGTAGTCCGCGGGGTCCGTGACGATGCTGACGAAGCGGTAGTTCTTGGCCGCCGAGCGCACCATGGTGGGCCCGCCGATGTCGATGTTCTCGATGGCCTCCTCGAGGGTGCAGCCCGGCTTGGCCACGGTGTCCTCGAATCGGTAGAGGTTGATGACGACCATGTCGATCATCTCGATGCCGTGGGCGTTGGCCGACGCCCTGTGCTCCTCGTTGTCGCGGAGTGCAAGCAATCCCCCGTGGACCTTCGGGTGCAGGGTCTTGAGCCTTCCGTCCATCATCTCCGGGAAACCCGTGTAGGCCGAGACGTCGGTGACGTCGATGCCCGCCGCCTTGATCTGGGCCGCCGTGCCTCCCGTCGACAGGATCTCGACGCCGAAGCCCTTCAGGCCCTTCGCAAACTCCACAATGCCCTTCTTGTCGGTGACACTGATTAATGCCCTCTTGATCTTGTTGCCCATTCGTTGCTCCTCTTTGTTTTCGATATGACAATCGCTTACGGCAAATGGTTATGAAGTTAGGAAGAGCAGAAGGTAGGAAGAGCGGAAAGGAAGAAGATTGCCTTTTTCATTCGCTCTTCTGCTGTTCCGCGCTTCCGATATTTCCGCCCTGTTTGCAGGGCTTGCCGCGAAGCGGCTCCTCAGCCCCTGATCTTCTTCATATGGTCGATGCGGCGCTGGATGAGCGCCCTCGTGCCGATGTCGGGCCGGTGATCGACGGGGCCCTTCACGGCCGAGATGGCGCTCTCGGCGATCCTCTCGGCCTCGTCGAGGCTCTCCGCGATGCCGACGACCCCTATGGCGCGGGACGTGGTCATGTAGAGCCCGTCGGCTTTCCGGTCGACCGAGGCGTAGTAAAGCCTCGCGGCGCCCGTGCCGGACACGTCGATCTTCGCCGACGTCGATTTTGCGTCGGGGTGGTCCTTGGGGAGGCCGTAGGCCTTCGGCACGATGTACTTGCAGACGGTGGCCTTCTTGTCGAACTCCACGGGGAGCCGGTCGAGCGTCCCGTTCACGACGGCGCGGCAGATCTCCACGAAGTCGGTCTTGAGCAGCGGCAGGATGTTCATCGCCTCGGGGTCCCCGAATCGGGCGTTGTACTCGACGAGCCGCACGCCGTCGCGGGTGATGATGAAGCCGCCGTACATGATCCCCTTGTAGTAGTCGCCCGTCTCCCGGTAGATGGCCTCGGCCACTTTTTGCGTGATGGCCAGGCCCGCGGCCACGTCCTCGGGCCGCATGAAGGGCAGGCAGTGGTCCGCATCGGAGTAGGATCCCATGCCCCCCGTGTTCGGGCCCTTGTCGTCGACGAATCGCCGCTTGTGATCCTGAACGGGCGGGGTTGCCACGACGGTCATGCCGTCCGAGATGCACTGCAGGGAGAACTCCTCCCCGTCGAGCTTTTCCTCGATGACGACCACGGGGTGCTCCTGCAGCACCTCCTTGCAGTAGTCGAAGGCTTCCGCCGCCGTCTGGAAGTGGTCGCCCTGCACCTTCACGCCCTTGCCGCCGGTGAGTCCGTCGGGTTTCACGACAACGCCCGGGAGTTCATCGAGGAACTCCGCAATCCCCTCGAGCGACGTGAAGGTTGCATAGCGCGGGTTGCCGGGGATGTTGTACTTCCGAACGAGGTCCCTCGTGAAGGATTTCGACGTTTCGAGCTGGGAGAGCTTTCTCTTGGGCCCCACGGCGGGGATGCCCGCGGCGAGCAAGGCATCGACAACGCCCAGGTTCAGGGGGTCTTCGGGTCCGATGAATGCGAACTCGCAGCCATTTGCCTTGGCGAAGGCCATGACGGCCGGAAGATCCTCGTAGGGGCCGACCAGGGATTTCGCGGAAAGCGAGGCGATCCCGGGGTTGTTGGTTTTCATGTAGGAAAAGAGTTTCGGGTCATGGCCGGAGCGCATGATCGCCTCGGCGATGGCATGTTCCCGGGCTCCGTTTCCGACCAGCAGCACCCCCGGCATGAAACACCTCCTCGCGGCTCCCTGTGGACCGCGAAAATCCTTGAATATAAAGGGGAAATAATAAAAAAGATGGCCTGCATCATAACGGAAAAGGGGCATCAAGTCAATGGATTCCCGCGTCCTCGGCCCGATGCCCCTCCTTGACTTTTCACTGATTGTCCGTTACAGTCGGCCCATCGTTAACCTTTCGATTCCCCTGAATAATTTCTAGCCCCGGGTACGCGGACCCTTGGACCCATACGTCACATTCAAACTCGTCCTGATGGGACTGTGCCTGCTGTTGTCGGGCTTTTTTTCGTCTTCCGAGGCCGCCCTTTTCTCCCTCACGCCCCTGCACCTGCACAAGATGCGGGAAGAGCGTTTCCCCTTCTTTGCCCATGTCGAAAGGCTTCTCGAAACGCCGCGGCGTCTTCTCATCACCATCATCGCCGGCAACGAGATCGTCAACATCGTCCTGACGGCCACGGCCACGGCGCTCTTCATCAGTCTCTTCGGCGAGCGGGGCGAGTGGCTTACCGTCGCCGTGCTGAGCCCCGTGCTGTTTCTCTTCGGCGAGGCCGTCCCGAAGATTTTCGGGAAGACCTACTCCATGCGCCTGTCCTCCACGGTGGCGCCGCTCATGAGCCTGATCCAGCGGGCGGAGTTCCCCCTGGTCTGGCTCCTGGAGAAGATCTCGGGGTTCATCCTCGGCCCTCTGCGCGCCCGGGAAGCGGCGGAGGGCGAGGCCCTCATGGAGGACGAGTTCCGCAGTCTCGTCGACGCCGGGTACAAGGAAGGGATCCTGGAAACGGGCCAGCGCGATCTCATTCACCGGGTATTCGAACTGGCGGACACGCCCGTCAACGACATCATGACCCCGCGGGTCGACATGTTCTGCCTGCCCCTGTCTACCGGCCCGCAGGCCCTGCGCCGGGAGATCGTCGAACAGGGCTACTCCCGGATTCCCCTCTACGGGACGGGTCCCGACGATGTCGTCGGGATCCTCTACGCGCGGGACCTTCTGGGGCTCATGGCGGAAGGCCGGTCGCCGGGATCGGTGGAGTCCCTGCTGCGCAAGCCCTACTTCGTCCCCGAGGTGCGAAGCGCCGACCAGGTGCTGCGGGATTTTCAGAAGCGCAATATGCACATGGCCATCGTCGTCGACGAGTACGGGGGCATCGCGGGGCTCGTCACGATGGAAGACATCCTGGAGGCCCTCTTCGGCGACATCTACGACGAGCGCGACACCCGCAAGAGGCCCGTCCACCGGATCGACGAGAAGACCCTGATGGTTTCGGGCGCCCTGTCGGTCGACGACTTCAACGAAATCGCCGGCACCTCCATCCCGTCGGAGGATTTCGGCACCGTCGGCGGGTTCGTCTTTCACCTCTTCGGAAGGCTTCCGGCCCGGGGTGAAAAGGTCTCGGCGGAGGGGCTTACCTTCGCTGTCAGGAAGATCAAGGGCACGCGGATCCTGAGCGTCCGGGTGACGCGGGAGGAGGGGCCATGAGCGATCTCTTCCTCGTGCTGCTGATTGCGTTCTGTGTCGTCCTGGAGGGGCTCTTTTCGGGAGGGGAAATCGCCCTGATCTCCGCCGACATCCACCGCATCCGCCAGCGGGCGGAGGCCGGGTCGAAGTCCGCGGCGATCGCCCTGCGGCTGCTGGACAACCCGGAGTGGTTTCTGGCCACATGTCTCATGGGGACCGACCTCTGCGTCATCACCGGCACGGCGCTTGCGACGTCCCTGCTGATTGGGGTTTTCGGGCCGGCCCGGGGGGAGTGGGTCTCCGTGGCCGTCATGATCCCCGCGATCCTGATCTTCGGGGAGATCGTGCCGAAGAGCTATTTCCGCCACCGCGCCGAGCGCAAGGCCGTCCTCATCGCACCGTTCATCTGGGCTGCCTCGTGGGTTTTCTACCCCTTTGTTTTCGTGATCTCGAAGATCGCCCGCGGCGCCGTCTACACCGTTGCCGGCGAGAGAGGGAAACTCTCCCTGCCCTACATCACCAAGGACGGCCTCAAGGTCCTCCTGCACGAGGAGGCGGTTCAGACCGACGTGAAACGCTCGGAGAAAGAGATGGTGGACCGCATCTTCGACTTCACCGAAACGAGCGTCGGCCTCGTCATGGTGCCCCTCTCCAACGTGGCGGCCATCGGGGAGGATGCCACCTTCGGGGACGCCTCGAAGCTCATCAACGAGACGGGGTTCTCGCGGTTCCCCGTGTACCAGGGGAACGTCATCAACGTCGTCGGCGTCGTGAATGCCTTCGACATCCTGAAGGCGATGCCGGCCTCGGCATCCCGGCCCGTCCGCGAAGTCCTGCGGCAGCCCCTCTTCGTCCCCGGCAGCAAGCCCGCCGACGATCTGCTGCTGGAGATGCAGCGCCGGGGCGAGCCGCTGGCCGTGGTCGTCGACGAATACGGCGGGGCCGTGGGCATCGTGACGATCGA
>JALOPC010000336.1 GCA_025454095.1 Syntrophales bacterium
TGGCCCGACAGGGTTGACGAGAGGCGCCTTTTTTGTGCCCGGCGCGCGCACCGGCCGCGCCGAAACGGGGCAGCGGGGTCTTCATCGAGTGACACCGGCGAACAAAGCTCTCGGCCCGGCCATCCTCGTCGTCGCAGCGGTCTCGCTGCTTGCGGCCCTTCTCTTCCTCGGCTCCTCCCCCGTCCCGGCCCCCCCGGCCCCATCCGAAAAACCCCAGGTCGGGAACCTGCTCCGCATCAGCGGCATGGTGGAAAAGGGGCAGTCGCTCTACGAGATCTTCAAACGACACAACCTCGACCCGCGGGAACTTTTCCCCATCAAGGAGGCCCTGGCCGGCGTCCACAGCCCCCGGGAATTCCGGCCGGGACGGCCCTACGAGATCCAGGTGGACCCGGAGAAGCGCCCGCAGGCCTTCGTCTACTGGGTGAACGACGAAGCGCTCGTCCGCGTCACGCGCGCCGGTGAGGGCTACCAGGCCGAGAAGCTCAGCCTCGAGCACGAGCGGAAGGTCCTCTGCCTCGAGGGCTCGATCGAGGACAACCTGATTGCCTCCATGGGCGGCGGTCCGCAGAACCTGCTGCTGGCCCTGAATCTCTCCGACATCTTCGCCTGGGACATCGACTTCACCACGGCCCTGCGCAGGGGCGACACGTTCCGCCTGCTCGTCGAGGGGCTCTACCGCGACGGGGAGTTCAAAAAGTACGGGACCATCCTGGCCGCCGAGTTCGTCAACGACGGCGTCGCGTACCGTGCCTACCGCTTCGAGGCGGACGGGAAGGCCGATTACTACGACGCCGAGGGCCGCTCGCTGCGCAAGGCCTTCCTCAAGGCGCCGCTGAGCTTCCGGCGGATCAGCTCCGGCTTCTCGAAGTCGAGGCTCCATCCGGTCCTCAAGATCCGCAGGGCCCACAACGGCACGGACTACGTGGCGCCGAAGGGCACGCCCGTCTCGGCCATGGCCGGCGGACAGGTCGTTGCGGCCGGCTGGCAGGGCGGCTACGGCAAGCTCGTCGTCATCCGCCACCCCAACAGCTACAAGACCTTCTACGGCCACCTCTCGGGTCTTGCGAAGGGGATCCGGAAAGGGGCAAGCGTGACCCAGGGCCAGCTCGTGGGTTATGTCGGCTCCACGGGCATGTCCACGGGGCCGCACCTGCACTTCGAGATGCGCGTCAACGACCGCCCCGTCAACCCCCGCAAGGTCGTCATTCCCCCCGGCGATCCCGTGCCGGACGCGCTCCTGGCCGCCTACAGGGCATCCCGCGACGAGCTGGCAGGCCGGCTCGCCTCGGTGCCGCCGATGCGCTTTGCCGCGGCCTCGCGCTGATTTCCTCGAATGAGAACCGTTGGCAAGCGGTAAGTCCGCCCTGATGTCAAGGCGGTCTCCTGCACGGATGGGCGCTGCAAGAGCGCCCTTCGGCCTTGTCATTTCCGCCGATTTGGTTTATGGAATCCAAGGATTGAGCGAACCGCGCCGAGGGGGAGGACATGGCCCGAAAAATCGCCATCACGAACCAGAAGGGCGGCGTGGGCAAGACCACGACGGCCGTCTGCCTCGCCGCGGCCCTCCGGGCCGCCGGCAAGAGGGCGTTGCTCGTGGATCTCGACAGCCAGGGAAACGCCTCGGCAGCCGTGGGGCTCATCATCGAGAACGACGGGCCGACGCTGAAGGACCTCGTCCTCGACAAGGGGCAGGCCGCCGATTACATCGTCGCCACGGGATGGACGGACATCATCCCCTCCAACAACGCCCTGAAGGACGTGGAGGAGAAGCTCCTGCGCAGGCAGGCCTTCGACCTGATCAAGTCCGTGCTCAGGCCCGTCGAGGCCCGTTACGACTTCATTCTCTTCGACTGCCCGCCGAGCTTCAACGTCTTCACGAAAAACGCGCTGGTGGCCGCGGGCGAGGTCCTGATCCCCGTCGACTCGGGGTTCTTCCCGCTGCTGGGGCTCAAGCAGCTGCTCGAGGAGATCGGCTACGTCAGGCGCAGTCTCAACCCGTCGCTCGAGCTCCTGGGGGTGCTCGCCTGCAAGTTCGACCGGCGCAGCAGCCTCTCGGAGCAAACCTACGAGACCCTGAAGAGCCACTTCCCGGACAAGCTCTTTCGCTCCGTCATCCGCGTGAACGTGGACATCGTGAAGGCCCAGATCGCCCAGCAGAACCTCTTCGAATACAGCCCGCAGAGCAAGGGAGCGGAAGACTTCCTCGCCCTCGCGCAGGAGATCGTCCATGGCTAAGAAAAGCCGCGCCGACATCATGGAGAAATTGAGCGCCCTCAATCCCAGCGAGCCGACCCGGACGAGGGGCAAGGCCTCCCGCAAGCCCGCGGCGAAGCCGGCCGGGGTGAAAAAGACCGTCCCCCCGAAAGCGCCCCGGCGTGCCGCCCCGTCGGGAAAGCCGGAGACCCAACCCCCTCCCGACCGGCAGAAGCCCGCCGCCCGGCCGCGCATGGAGGCCCTGTTTCCCGCGTGCGCCGGGAGCGTGATCTTCGGGGATGCGACGAAGATGATCGAGGGGGTTTATGCCCAGTGGTTCCAGATTTTCCGGAACTGCAGCGGCGCCGCGGCGGACTGCAACGAGATGTTCCTGAGAAGCCTCTCCTGTTTCGTGAACCCCGGCCGCTGGTGGCGTCTCTGAGCCGGA
>JALOPC010000337.1 GCA_025454095.1 Syntrophales bacterium
CAGCGACTTCGCCGTGGGCGCCACGAGGTCCTCCAGTTCGTCGACGGGGATCTCCGCCGCGGACCGCTTGCCCTGCTTGAGCGACTCGACGCGCAGAAAGGCCTTCGTCACGGTGATGCGCTCGAACTGGTTCTTCAGGCGCAGCACGTTCAGCAGCGCCGAGACGACAGGGGCGGCAACGAAAAAGAGACCGATGAACCCCAGGAAGAAATACCGGATCCAGTCGGGCATGGGAAGAGTGAGCAGCGCGGGCAGGAAAAACCAGGCAACAAAGCCCGCGAAAACGACGGGAAAGAGCGCGGGGAGGGTGTGGCGCGCGCTCAACGGCGGCCCGGGGATGTGGAAGACGTGTCCCTCCGCCGTGCGCTCGATGCGCGAGCGCATCCCGGGGGGCTGGGGCGGCATGGGGGCCGCGGCCTCCTGCGTCCTGCGCACCCGGTCGCGCCAGGATTCGTCGAGGTGATCGGCGTCGCGCGTCACCGTCTCGCCCGTCGAGCTGTCGACGAGCGGCTTGCGCAGGAACCGCGCGAGTTCCTCGGCAATCTGCCTCGCCTCGGGAAACTGCACCGGCTGCGCGATCGCGATGGGCTTCGGGATCCCCTCGCCGGAGAGCATCACGGGCCACGTGTCGGCCGAGTCGCTGTCGCCGCGGGAGAAGTCCATCTCCACCTGCCGGATCGAGTCCAGCATGTGCTCCACGCGCTTCATGGGCACGAGAAGCCCCCACCACCGGACGATCCGCCCCCGGCCCCGGTCCAGGACGATCCCGCTTCGTCCGAAGACAAGAGCCGCCCCGACGGCAGCGAACACGGCGCCGAACAGAACGAGCAGGGCGGAGGCGAGAGGCCCCTCGGGGCGGTCCTGGACGGGAATGAGCCCGAGGGGGATCTGCATGACGAAAAGGCCCGCCAGCAGGAAGGGCGTCCCGAAAAGCCGCCCCCGCTGCGAAGCTCGAGGGTGCCCGCATCCTTATAGAAAAAAGGGCTCTTGCCGCTCCCCGCAGCCGCCTGCCTGAATAAGCCCATCCAACGGCCCCCTCATCTCAATGGCGAAACGGGCCGCCGGGGGCCCGCCGGATGATCAGTACGCCTTGCCCACCATGGCCTGTGCGAACTCCGCGGCTTCTTTCAGGTCCGCCGTGTCGGGGTTCCCGTTGGCCCCCAGGGCCTCCTCGGCCCATGCCTTGTGCTCGGGTTTCTTCATGAGCGCGTCGATGACCTTCGGGTCCACCTTCCCCCGGCAGCCGAACTGGCCCAGGACCTTCAGATTGGCGGCAAGACCCGCCGCACTCTCGAAGGCCTGCTTCGGGAGCTGGCCGCCGCGCAGGGACCCGTGGGTCGCAAAGAAGACCACTTTCTGTCCCTTGGGAAGCCCCTTGACGAATTCCGCCATCTTCCCCGGGACGCTGTGGGCCTGAACGGGAAACCCGCAGAACACGAGATCGTACCCGGCTGCCTTGGCCTGCGCCAGGGGCTGAATCTCTTTCTGCACGGTGACGGCCTCGTAGATGGCCTTGGCGACTTTTTCCGTGTTGCCCGTCTGCGTGTAGTACGTAACCAGAACCTTCATGCCCTCCTCCTCTCTCTTTCGTGGAGCCGATGATGAATCCGGGATGAGCGGCGCCGCGCTCCGCGCCGCCGATTTTCTACCGTTGATCCCCGGTTCTGTCAACGAAAAACGTCCCGCAATCGCTGCGGGTGCCGTTCCCGCCCGGAACCGTTCCCCGCGGCCAGAGGGTTTTTGCACGCCTCTTCATTTTTCCCTTGACAAATAGAACGATCGTTCTATAATCGTCCCCAGGCAGGGAACAAGGGGGAATTTCATGAGAGGAAACAGGACCCTCAAGGACGTGGAAAGGGGGATCGCCGGGTTCTACCGGGACCGGAGGCGGATGCCCACCTACTCGGAAGCGATGGTCCTCCTGGGAGTCCGGTCCAAGTCGGTCGTCCACTTCTGGGTCCGGAAACTCCTGGCCGCGGGCGTGCTCGAAAAGGATGCCCGGGGGTTCCTCCACCCCTCGCGGAGGGCCTTCGGTCTCCCCATGGTAGGCGACGTGGCGGCCGGCTTCCCCTCCCCCGCCGAGGAGGAACTGCGGGACGTCATCTCCTTCGACGAGTACCTCATCACGAAGCCCGGCACGTCGTTCCTTCTCCGCGTCTCGGGAGACTCCATGATCGACGAGGGGATCCACCCGGGCGACCTGGTCGTCATCGAGAAGGGCCGCGAACCGAAATCGGGCGACATCGTGATCGCCGAGGTCGACGGGGAGTGGACGCTGAAGTTTTTCCGCCGGAAAGGGAAGGACGTCTTCCTGGAGGCGGCCAACGTGAAGTACCCGCCCATCCGCGCCCGCCTGGAGCTGCGCGTGGGCGGCGTGGTGAGCGCCGTCATCCGGAAGTACCCGGGCTGACACTCCTCCGGCAGCCGCAAGAATAAACCCGCGAAAAGGAGTTCGTGATGAATACGACCGTGATCGATCATGCAGAAAGCACCCGGGATTTCAGGAGGATTCACGTCAGGACGGCACCGCGCCGGGTCTCCTCCCTCCGCCGGTTGAGAAATCTCGTCGAACTGAGCGACTGGGACGAGGCGATCCTGCGGCACGGCCGCGAGATCGACGCCTTCTGCTGGATGCTCGCCATCGGCACAGCGGCGCTGATGATCCCCGTGTCATTCCTCGTAATGAAGAGCTGAGCGGCCGCGGCCACAGGTGGCGGGTGACAGGCATCCGGTATGACCGGCATCAACGAGAAGACCAAATTGGTCAAACTCGGACTGGAGGCCCTGATCGCAAGAGAAAGCGGAAAGAGGCTGGCGCAGTGGGGGGGAAGCGAGAAGCAGTCGAGGCCGATGACCAGGAGGGTCCGCCCGTAGCGTGCTTACGTCATACAGGATACCGTAAACTCACTTCCGGAAGAAGAAATACTCGTGGCGGTCTTTCGGGCCGTCGAGGTCCCGCTCCGAGGCCAGCAGGGTGAAGCCCGTTTCGGCCAGCAGCGCCGTGAACTCCCCCGTGGTGAAAGACGTCATGTAGATGACATTCTTCGCGTAATCGCTCTCCTTCTGCCTGAGCTTTTCCGAGCCGTCGAAGTAGCGCACCTGGACAAACCCAACTCCCCCCTCTCGCATCAGGCCCGCCGCGGTCTCGAGGACTTGCTTCGTGTAGGCCTTCGAGGGGAAGTGCTGGAAGACGGCCACGGAGAACAGGAAGTCGACGGCACCCCGCCCGGCTTCATCCAGCACCTGCTGCGGTCGTGCCGCGTCGGCAAACACCGTCCCGAAGTTGGTGAGGCCGCAACGGTTGAGCTGCCGCGCGCACTCCTCCAGGGTGGGGCGGGAGATGTCCACGCCGATGACGCGCCGGAAGCGCCGGCACAGGGCGCTCATGTTGGCGCCGCCGCCGCAGCCCCAGTCCAGGGCCGTCCATGAACCGAACCCTCCCGCCAAAACCCCGGCTGCGTG
>JALOPC010000338.1 GCA_025454095.1 Syntrophales bacterium
AACCGTCCCGCGGAAGCTCGACGATGAACCCGTATCGGTAATTCTGGTATTCGCCCTGGTCGATCGTGGGCGGCAGCGAGGCGCAGCCCCCCACAAGTGCGATGATCACGAGGATAAATAATTTTCCCACCGTTTCCCCCTGCCCTCGAATGCCTTGGATTTCATGCAAATTTCATGACGCGCAACCCTGTGCGCACGGTATCGGGGTCCCGCCGGTGCATCGGGTGCGTCGGTTGCATTCCCCTTGCTCCTGTGATAAACGGATTTTATTATGGAATTTGGCAAAATGTTTGCAGGTTAGCCCCTTTATGCCCGTATACGAATACACGGCCCTCAACGACAAGGGCAAAAAGCTCCGGGGGATCATCGACGCGCAGAGCACGGTGGCGGCCAGGCAGAAGCTGCGCGAGAGCGACATCTACCTGATCGATCTGCAGGAATCGTCGGGGAAGAAGAAGGAGAGCCTCCTGCAGCGCCACGCCGGCGGGTTTTTCGGCAAGGCGGGCTCCCGCGAGGTGACGGTCATGACCCGGCAGCTCGCGACCCTCCTCGGCGCCGGTCTGCCGCTCGTGCAGTCGCTGACGACCCTGATTGCGCAGACCTCGCACCCGCAGTTGAAAAAGATCCTGGCCCAGATCAAGGAGCAGGTCAACGAGGGGAGCAGCTTTTCGCAGACCATGACGCACTACCCCCAGGTCTTCCAGCCCTTCTACCTGAACATGGTGCGGGCGGGGGAGGCCTCGGGCACGCTCCACCTCGTGCTCGAGCGGCTCGCCGACTTCAGCGAAAAGCAGCAGGCCCTGAAAGGGCGCATCCGGGCGGCTCTGGCCTACCCGCTGTTCATGTTCCTCATCGGCAGCGTGGTCCTGTTCTTCCTGGTCACCTTCGTGGTGCCCAACGTGACGCGGATCTTCGACGAGATGCACCAGACCCTGCCGCTCATCACGATCGTCCTCATCGGCGTGAGCCGCTTTCTGGAAACCTTCTGGTGGCTGATCGTCGCGGGGATCGCGGCCGGCGCCGTCTCGCTGAAGTATTTCCTCTCGAAGACGCAGCGGGGCCGGGCCCTGCGGGACCGCGTCGTGCTGCGGCTGCCCGTCATCGGCCCCATGAACCGCAAGATGGCCGTGGCGCGATTCAGCCGGACGCTGGGGACGCTGCTCGAGAGCGGCGTGCCGCTGCTCGCCTCCCTGGAGATCGTCCGCAACATCGTGGGCAACGACCTGATCAGCGATGCCATCCGCCAGGCCGGCAACGACGTGCGCGAGGGGCAGAGCCTCTCGGCGCCGCTCGCCCGCAGCGGGCTCTTCCCGGCGATCGCCGTCGAGATGATCTCCGTGGGCGAGCAGAGCGGAAACCTGGAGCCCATGCTCTACCGGATCGCCGACGCCTACGAGAAGGAGGTGGAGTCGAGCATCACGATGCTCACCTCCCTGCTCGAACCGGTCATGATCCTCGTCATGGGCCTCATCGTGGGCTTCATCGTGGTCTCGATCCTGCTGCCGATCTTCGAAATGAACCAGCTGGTCCGGTAACCCCGGCCGGACGGAAAGGTACTGACATGCGTAACGGATTTCTGTGCTCGTTGAGGAACGGGACGCGGTGCGGCCGCCGCGGCTTCACCCTGATCGAACTGATGGTCGTCATCGTCATCCTCGGCATTCTTGCCGGGCTGATCATCCCCCGGATCATGGGGCGGCCCGACGAGGCCCGCCAGGCGAAGGCCCGCATCATGATCGAAGGGATCGAGACGGCGCTCAAGCTCTACCGGCTCGACAACGGGTTCTACCCGACGACCGACCAGGGCCTGCGGGCCCTCGTGGAGGCGTCCACGATCCCCCCCATCCCCCGGAACTGGCGCGAGGGCGGGTATCTCGAAAAGGGCAAGGTCCCCAAGGACCCCTGGGGGAACGACTTCGCCTACCTGTGCCCCGGTGCGCAGGGCGAGTTCGACCTGCTCTCTTACGGCGCCGACGGCCAGCCCGGCGGCGAGGGCAAGAACAAGGACATCACGAACTGGGCGCAGGACTGACAAACGCGAAAGTTGGGAAGTTGAGAAGTTGGGAGGCAGGGTTCGCATCTGCCGCGCCCGGCAGTGCCGAAATTGAGATCGCATGAAAATCATTAGCCGGAAGTTCTCCCGCGACAGGGGCTACACCCTGATCGAGATCTCCGTCGTGATCGTGCTCGTCGGGGTGATCTTCCTGCTGGCCATCCCGAGGGTCCAGGATACCGTGACGAGCGACCGGATGCGCTCCGCCGTCAGGAACCTCTCCGGCGCGGCCCGGGACCTCAAGGCCAGCGCGGTCCGCGAGCAGGTCGATCATTACCTGCACCTGGACCTCGACCGGCGCGTGGTCTGGAACACCCGGGACGACATGACGGCGGAGGTCCGGACGGTGCGCCGCAACCAGGCCCGCCCGCTGCCGTCGGGCGTGAGGGTCGCCGATGTGGCCCTCGCCGACGAGGGCAAGAAGAACCAGGGGGAAGTCGTCATCCGGTTTTTCAGCCAGGGCTACGTCCAGCCCGTCGCCATCCACCTCACCGACGAAGAACGCACGATGACGCTGATCTTTCAGCCCTTCCTGAGCACCTTCGAGGTGAAGGATTCCTACGTGGACGTGTGGCAGAAGTCCAA
>JALOPC010000339.1 GCA_025454095.1 Syntrophales bacterium
CTACACGAGCCCCGCCATGGAGCCCTGGGCGGCGGACCTCCTGAAGGGTCTCCAGAACCCCGGTCTCGAGGTCGTCGACACGAGCCGGGGGATCGTCGCGTCGGAAGGCCGCGGGGACAAGGACCCCCGCCACGACCACCGGGACGGCCACGGCCATCCCGGCGCTGCGGACCCGCACATCTGGCTCGATTTCTCCAATGCCGTACGGATGGTGGAGGCCGTCCGCGACGGGTTCGTGAAAAAGGACCCCGCCGGGAGGGATGTATACGAGAGAAATGCCGCCGCCGCGATCGAAGAACTGAAGACCCTCGACGAGCGGTTCCGCGCGGGACTGCACGACTGCGAAAAGAAGCTGCTCGTCAACGGCGGGCACTTCGCCTTCGACTACATGGCCAAACGCTACGGGTTCCGGTACGTGTCGGTGTACGGCGTCTCGCCCGATGCCGAGCCCACGGCGGCGGACCTCGCGAGGATCACGCGTCTGATCCGCCAACACGGCCTCCGGCATCTATTCCACGAGGAACTCGTCAACCCGAAGCTGGCCGAGACCCTTTCGAGGGAGTCGGGCGTTTCACTGCTGAAGCTCCACCCGGCGGGCAATCTCACCCGGGAACAGCTCGACCGGGGCGAGACGTTCCGGACGCTGATGGAACAAAACCTGGATAACCTTCGAACGGGGATGCGGTGCCGATGAGCGTCATCGAAGTCGAAAACCTCAGTTTCCGGTACAACGGGATCGACGTCCTGCAGGACATCACCTTCAGCGCCCGAAAGGGGGACTACATAGGCCTCGTGGGGCCGAACGGCTCCGGAAAGACGACGCTCGTCAAGGCCATCCTGGGCATCGCCGGGCCCTTCCGGGGCCGGGTCCGGCTGTTCGGCCGGGAGTTGCGCGATTTCCGCGAGTGGTCGAAGATCGGGTACCTGCCCCAGAGCCTGACCTTCTTCAACCCCTACTTCCCCTCCACGGTCAGGGAAATCGTCTCGCTGGGTCTTTTATCGAGGAAGAAGTTCCCGAGGGTCCTCACCCGCGCCGACGGCGAGGCTATCGATCGGGTCCTCGGCCTCCTGAACATCGCGGGAATCGGGGACTCCCCGATCGGCGAACTCTCGGGCGGGCAGAAACAGCGCGTACTGATA
Source organism: Syntrophales bacterium (assembly GCA_025454095.1). Lineage (GTDB taxonomy): Bacteria > Desulfobacterota > Syntrophia > Syntrophales > UBA2192 > UBA2192. The sequence goes on from JALOPC010000339.1 coordinate 1,141, forward strand.
GCCCGTGCCGTCGTCAACGACCCGGAGCTGTTGATCCTCGACGAGCCCACGACGGCCCTCGACCCCGATGCGCGGGAGCTCTTCTTCGCGATCCTCAAGCGGCTCAATGCGGAGCGGGGCACCGTGATGATCCTGGTGACCCACGACATCGGGAGCATCGGCGAGCACGCCAACAAGCTGCTCTACGTGGATCGCCGTGTTCTCTTCTACGGCGGGTTCGACGAGTTCTGCCGGTCCGAGAGGATGACGACGTTCTTCGGGTCCGAATCGCAGCACATCATCTGCCACCGGCACTGACGCGCAGCGTCAGAGCGCGGGGTTCAGGGGACAGGGTACAGGAAAGAGGGAATGGAGATTGTTGAGTATCTGCAGTACGGGTTCATCCAGAGGGCGCTTCTCTGCGGGTCCTTCATCGCCCTGCTGTGCTCGACGCTGGGGGTGCTGCTCGTGCTGCGGCGTTTCTCGCTCCTCGGCGACGGGCTGGCCCACGTCACGTTCGGCAGCGTGGCCCTCGGGCTGGCCCTGCGCGTCTATCCCCTCTACGTGTCCCTGCCCGTGGTGATGCTCAGCTCCGTCGGCATCCTGCGGCTCGCCCAGAAAGCCCGGCTGTACGGGGATGCCGCGATCGGGATCGTTTCGTCCTTCGGGATCGCGGCCGGCGTGATCCTGGCCAGCGCGGCCGGGGGCTTCAACGTGGACCTGTTCAGCTATCTCTTCGGCAACATCCTGGCCATCGGAGCGGAAGAGGTCACCCTCTCCGTCATCCTTTCCCTGGTCGTCCTGGTCACCGTCGTCCTGTTCTTCCAGGAGATTTTCTCGGTCACCTTCGACGAAGAATTCGCCCGGGCCTCCGGCATCGCCACGGAACGCCTGAATGTCATCCTCGTGCTCCTGACAGCCGTCACCGTCGTCCTGACTATGAACGTCGTGGGAATCCTCCTCGTGACGGCGCTGCTGATCCTGCCCGCCGTCACGGCCCTGCAGCTGGCAAGGGGATTCAAGAGCGCCATCCTCCTGTCGGCCGCCGTCTCCCTCACCGCTGTCATCGGCGGCATCGTCGTGTCGCTCCTGCTCAATCTGCCCACGGGGGCCGTGATCGTGATGACGAACTTCGCGCTGTTCCTCGTCGCCTTCGGCGTGCGAGCCTGCCGCCGCCGTGGGCGGAACTGAATGCCCGTCACCCGAAAGGGGGCACCTCATGAAAGCGAACAACCCGGATCACCTGGAACACCGCAAACGGCTGAAAGAGCGGTATGCGCGAGCCGGACTGGACGGTCTGCCCGATTACGAAATCCTCGAGCTGCTCCTGTGCTATGCCGTTCCCCAGGGGGATGTGAAACCCCGCGCGAAGGCGCTGTTGAGACAGTTCGGCTCGCTGCAGGGAGTTCTCGACGCAGACCGCGACGACCTGCAGGGCGTAAAGGGCATCGGGCCCCACTCGTCGCTGCTTTTCAAGCTACTCCGGGAGGTCAGCGCGCTGTACCTGCG
>JALOPC010000340.1 GCA_025454095.1 Syntrophales bacterium
AACCGTCCAGGCACTCGCCCGGCGCGGCCATCAGGTTCCGGGTCAACCCTTCCCCGCAGACCACGGCCGAAATCTGCGCCAGGGCTCTCCTTTCCATGTCCGACAACGATCGGACGTCCATCCCGAAACAGGGCACTCCGAGGGCGCGTGCGGCGCCGGCGGCAGCCTCGGCGGTCAAGCGTCTGATTCTGCGGCCCTTTTTCGCGCATCGCTCCTTGCCTCTTGCCCCGCAACTCTCCTGGCACCTCGGTTGCATGTCCTTCTGGGGCAGAGAGAATACGGGGGCGCCCGCCGGCGCCTCCTTGCTGAAACGGGAGCGCTCATGGACGTCAAATACATCAACCCCTTCCTGGCCGGGACGCTGGAAGTCCTGAATAAGATGGCCCGCATCGACGCCGTCCCGGGAAAGCCCCATGTCAAGACGGACGATGCGGCCTCCGGGGACGTCTCGGGCATCATCGGCATCACGGGCGACGCCCTCGGCTCGCTTGCGTTGAGCTTTTCGGAGGCCTGCATCTGTAAGATCGTGGCCAACATGCTGAACGAGCAGTTCGACGGCGTGACCCAGGAGATCATCGACGCCACGGGGGAACTCACGAACATGATCTCCGGCGCGTCGCGGACGCAGATGGAGAAGATGGGCCTGAGCGTCTACGCGGCCATCCCCACCGTCGTGCACGGCCGGCAGCACACGATCAGCCACATCCTGAAGAGCCCCAGCATCGTGATCCCCTTCTCGACGGCGGCGGGGCCCTTTTTCGTCGACGTCTGCATCAAGACGACGGATGCAAGCGAGAGAAGCGCCGTCCACTGCGGCGTCGCGAACGTCCCGACACCCGTGAACCGCAAGACCCCGGCCCCGGCAACACCCCGGCCCGCGGCGGCGGAAAGACCGGCGGCCGATGCCCCCGCGATCGACATCCGGCCCGAGGCGCAGGGGGGGCACGGCAAGCCTGTGGACTTCAATCAGGTGAAGGGAAACGCGGCAGGCAAGCTGGAGGTGCTGCGGGCGCGGCTCAAGGACGTGAGCGCAAAACGCAACGCCCTCCAGGACGAGCTCAGCGGCAAGCCCTTCATGGAGATCGCGAAGCGCCAGCGGGTCAAGAACGAGATCGCCTTCTATGACAAGCAGATCAAGGCGCTGAAGCTCGACATCCTGGGGCTCGAGATGGTCGCCAAGATGTCGCAGGAAGACCTCGACAACCCGAAGATCACCGGGCACTACCAGAACTACGACAGCCGCAGGAAACGCTGACCGCCCCCGGGCCCCGGGGACGACGCGGCGCAGGCCGCGGCCGATCGCCCGGCCTGCCGCCGGGAAAGAGGCCGTCCGCTGCGGGGCGGCCCCGGGACACCCGCTTCCGCGAGGCGGCAAGGCGTCCCCTACTTCGTCTTTTCTCCCCCCCACAGCGAGAGCAGCGGGCCCTTCACCTTCATCGCCCTGCACTTCTCCTCGGCTTCCTTCCGCATCAGTTCGTCATACCGGTCGATGACCACGAACTCGGCGTAGTCGAACATGAGGATCATGCGGCTCTGGCTCTCCAGCGCGTGCCGCTGGTCCACGGCCGTCTCGAAGATGGCCTGGTACTCGGCGAACAGCCACATGTGGCGCCGCATCAGGATGAGCGCGTAGACGGCCTGCGGCAGGGGGATGCGTTCCCGGTAGCCGGCGTCGGCGTACTTGGAGAACAGGGTGTAGGCGTCCTCGAAGGGCTTGTCGGTGGAGAAGAGCTTCAGGAAGCTGCTGTAGAAGTACATCGCCTGGTCCAGGGCCTTCTCTTCCGACAGGGTGTGGTAGACGGGTGTCTTGGGGTTGATCTTGACGTTCTTGTACCATTGCTGGGCGATGGCCCGGGCGTTCTGCTCGACGGTTTCGATGAGCTTTGTGGCGTGCGGTCTCATGGCCTGACCTCCTTCCTTTCAGTCCGTGTGGGATCCTGGTCGACGGATCTCCCGGCCTGCCGCAGGGCCGGCTAGGACGATTTGCCGCTCTTGCGGTCCGTGCTCTTCTTCAGGGCGTTTTCGGCCAGCTTCTGTTCCGTGATGTCCTCCAGGGTCTCCACGGCCCCGACGAGCTCGCCTCGGGAATCCCGGATGACGGCGGCGGTGAACCGCAGCCAGCGCCCGCCCTTGCCGAGGTCGGGGAAGAAATCGGTCGCCTCGTAGGCCTCCTCGATGAGATCGGATTTGCGGTATTTCCCCGAGTACCACTTGGACACCTTGTCCGCCGAGCGGTTCACGAGCAGGTCGGCCATGCACGGCCTCTCCTTTGCGTAAAAGGCCCGCCAATGCTGATTGGTCCCGACCATGTCCTTGGCCTTCAGATTCGTCAGTTTCTCAAGGGCCCGGTTCCAGTAGATGATCCGATGGTCCTTGCCGATCACGAAGGCGGGGATGGAGAACCCCTGGACGATGCTGTGGAGCCTCTTCTCGCTCTCGATGACCTTCTGCTCCGTCTCCTTGCGGTCCGTGATGTCCTCGAGGGTTTCGATGGCGCCTACCAGCGCCCCCCGGGAGCTTCGGATGGGGGACACGGTGAACCGCAGCCAGCGCCCTTTCTCCCCGAGGTCGGGGAAGAAGCCCTCGGCCTCGTAGGTGTCCTCGAGCAGCTTCGACTTCGCGACGCC
>JALOPC010000341.1 GCA_025454095.1 Syntrophales bacterium
ATCGCCGGAACCGCAAGCCGAATGCATGCGAAAAGACGCTGCTTTTCGACGGTCGGAGTATAGGATGGGCATGGGCGCCTGTCAACGGGACAATTGCCGCTGACGGCCACGCGGTCACGGAGATTCACACAGCCCTGTCCAGGCAGGGAGTGTCGACGTCATGAAGGGAACGGGCCGCACGGAGGGATGCATAGGGTCTTTGTCTCACTGGCCCGGTTCATCCTTGAAGCGGTACCCGACGCCGGGTTCATTGAGGAGGTATCGGGGGCGGGCGGAATCGCTCTCCAGTTTGTGCCGCAGTTGGGTCATATACACGCGCAGGTACTGGGTGTGCTCGACATAGGAAGGGCCCCAGACTTCCTTCAGAAGCTGGCGGTGGGTGACGACCTTTCCCGCGTTTCGCACTAATACGAGCAGGAGTTTGTATTCACGGGGCGTCAGGTGGACCTCCTCGGCTCCCAGGAACACCTGTCTCTTCGTGAAATCGATGCGCAGATCGCCGGCTGCGAAAACCGATTCCTCCCGGCCGCTGGCCCGCGCCTCGGCATGGCGGATGGCGACGCGGACCCTTGCCAGGAGCTCGCTCACACCGAAGGGCTTCGTCAGGTAATCGTCGGCGCCGGAGTCGAGTGCGCGGACCTTGTCGCTCTCCTGCTCCCGCGCGGAGATGACGATGATCGGGACCTGCGACCATTCGCGGAGCCGACCGATGAACTCGAGCCCATCCATGTCGGGCAGCCCCAGATCGAGCAGCACCACGTCGGGGTTGCGTGTAGCCGCCTGCGAAAGACCCTCGCCTGCCGTCCCGGTTTCGACGAAGCGATAGCCGTCGCTCTCGAGGGCCACCTTCAGGAAGCGTCTCATCTGAATCTCGTCTTCGACGAGGAGAACAAGCCCTTTGTCCACCGGTTTCTCCTCCGACATTCCGACGTCTCGTATCATAAGCGAGGGGGCTCCCCTTCAACGGGCAGGGTGAACCGGAACACGGCCCCGCCCCCCGGCCGATTCTCGGCCCAGATGCGGCCGCCGTGCGCCTCGATGATCACCCGGCAGATGGAGAGGCCCAGCCCGACTCCGCCCCCCGGGACCTTGCCGCGCGTGAATTTATCGAAGATCCGCTCCTGCTGTCCCTCGGGGATACCGGGCCCCCGGTCCGCCATCTCCACGAGTACCCCCGCCCCCTGCATGCGGGCCGTCAACTCGACAGGAGTGCCTGGAGGCGTATACCGCAGCGCATTTTCGAGAAGGTTGGTCAGGACCTGCTCCACGAGGAGCGGATCGAAGGGCACCAGGGGCAGATCCTCCGGCATCCGCACATCCAGCGTATGCCCGTTGAGCCGGCCCGAAAGCCGGTCGATCACGACGCCGACAATTTCCTCCAGAGCCTGCCACTCCTTGCGGATACGGATCGCCCCGGATTCCAGGCGCGTCATGTTGAGCACGTTCCGCACGATCCGGTTGAGCCGCTCCGCCTCCTCGTGGATGGACCGGATGAGCCCGTTGCGCGTCCCCGCGTCGAGGCCCTCGCCCCCGCGGAGCAGGGTGTCCGCCGACCCGGTGATGGCTGCAAGGGGTGTTCTCAGGTCGTGGGAGACGGAGCACAGAAGAACATTCCGAAGACTCTGCGTCTCGGCGCTCACCCTCTCCTTCTGGGCTTCCTGGGCCAGGATGACCCGCTCCATGGCCATGGCCGTCTGGTCTGCAAAGGTTTCGAGAAGATGGACCTGTTCCGGTTCGAAAGGCACCCCGGGATTCTCCGGAAGTATGCCGACTACACCGACCGGGCCGGAGGAGGCGATCATGGGCAGGTAGAGCGCCTTTGCGCCGGGCAGGGTATCGGTCCCGCAGCCGGCCGCCTGCCTGTTTTCCATGACCCACTGGGCGACGCCCCTCTCCTTTTCGTCCAGGGCGAAGGTCCCCACGCCCGTTGAGGGCACCGCGAGATGACCCTGCTCGTCGGGGACGAGGATGACCACCTGGCTCCGGAACACTTCGCTGACATGCTTGACGGCAATCTCGCTGAGCCTGTCCTTCTTTCTCTCCCGAGCCAGATCCCGGCTGAGGTTGAAAAGAGCAGCCGTCCTTCTCTCCCGCCCCCGGGCCGCTTCCGCCTGTTCGCGGACCCGGAGGGTGAGCCCGCTGATGACGAGGGCCACAACGAGCATGACACCGAAGGTCACGGCATACCGGACATCGGCAACGGCAAACGTGTAATAGGGCGGGACGAAGAAGAAGTCAAATGCCGCGATGCTCAACAGGGTGGCCGCCAGCGTCGGCCATCGGCTCGTGCGGATCGCGGCGACCACGATGCCCAGCAGGTACACCATGACCAGATCGAGCAACTCGAAATAGGGGAACATGACGGCTGCGATCCCTGTTGCCGCAGCGACCGTTGAGCAAGCCCAGAGCCACTCGGCGGGTCTCCAGGGCAGAAAGGTCTTCTTCTCGAGGCGGCGGGCAACGCTCTCCGGGGCATCGCCCGTAATGACATAAATGTCGATATCGCCGCTGCCGCGGACGATTTCATCCAGCGGGGAGCCCAGCAGCTTGTCCTTCCAGCGGGGATGGGTCGGCTTGCCGACGATGATCTTGCCCACGTTCCGGAGCCTGGC
>JALOPC010000056.1 GCA_025454095.1 Syntrophales bacterium
GACGTTGAGAAGTTAAGAGGGTGTGAAGGTAAGAAAAGATCGGAAATCGTTGAGGAAGAGTTTTATGGCGAAGGCACCGAAGACACCGCAGGAGGTTTTCCCCGAGTTCCTCGGGGATCTCAAGGGGCTGTACGGGGGCGCGCTGCAGTCCGTGATCCTCTACGGGAGCGGCGCCCGGGGGGATTACGTGCCGGGGAAGTCGGACATCAACTTCCTCGTCGTCCTCGCGCAGGAGGCCCCGGGGGACCTCGAGAAGGCCCTGCCGCTCGTCCCGAAATGGAAGAAACGGGCGGTGGCCGTACCGCTGTTCATGACGAAGGCATTCATCGGCTCCTCCCTCGACGTCTACCCCGTCGAGTTCCTGAACATGAAGCGCCACTACGAGGTCGCGTTCGGCGAGGACGTGTTCCGGGACCTGGTTTTCGACCGGGAATCCCTCCGGCGCCAGTGCGAGAGGGAGCTGAAGGGCAAGCGGATGCTGCTGCGCACCGGCCTTCTCTCCACGGAAGGCCGGGCCGAGGACCTGAGGCGGCTGATGGCTGCGTCGATCACGGCCTTCCTGTCCGTCTTCGCGGCGCTGCTCGAGATCAAGGGAACGGCGATCCCCGGCTCCCGGCGGGAAATCGTGTCCGCCGTGGCCGAGGCATACGGCTTCCGCGCCGAACCCTTCCTGCAGTGCATCGACCTGCGCGAGGGGAAGAAGGACGTGCCGCTCGCGGAGCTGAAGGAGACGTTCAAATCCTACACGGAGCAGATCGAGAAGCTGATCGGGGCCATCGACAAGCTCGCGGCCTGAGCAGAAATCCGCGTCTCTACACCCCTGCTGCATGGGGGATGCAATAGAGATTTGACCGGATAGACCGTGCAAACGAAATAACCGAAACAGACGAGTTTCCGCAGGAGGTCATATGGCAAAGAAAGGACTCTGGATTGCACTGGCCGTTGTGGCCGTCATCGCCGTCTCGCTCTACGGCTTCGTCAAGGGGACGTACAACGATTTCGTCACCCTCGACGAGAAGGTCAAGTCCTCGTGGGCGCAGGTGGAGAACCAGCTCCAGCGGCGATACGACCTGATCCCGAACCTCGTGGAGACGGTGAAGGGCTACGCCAAGCAGGAGAAGGATGTCTTCGTCGAGGTGACCAACGCCCGGTCGAAAGTGGGCGGCGCGGGGACGATCCCGGACAAGATCCAGGCCAACAACGAACTCTCCTCGGCGCTGAGCCGCCTGCTCGTCGTCGTGGAGAACTACCCCGAGCTGAAGTCCAACCAGAACTTCCTCAAGCTGCAGGACGAGCTGGCCGGCACGGAAAACCGGATCGCCACGGAGAGGCGGCGCTACAACGAGGCCGTCCAGGGCTACAACGTCAAGATCCGCAGCTTCCCGGCAAACCTCCTGGCGGGCCTCTTCGGGTTTTCCCAGGCGGCCTTCTTCGAGGCGCCCGCGGCGGCCAAGACGGCCCCGCAGGTGAAGTTCTAGCGACCGGGGGCCGCGATCGGGGGGCGGTGAGATGACAAGACGGGCTATTGCCCTGCTGCTGGGTATGATGCTCGCGCTGGCCGGGTGCGAGTCGTCGCCGTGGAAGGACTTCCACTCGAAGGAGGGAGGGTTCTCGGTGTCCATGCCGGGCACGCCGGTCGAGAAACGGCAGGCCTATCACACCCAGGCCGGTCCCGTGGAGGCGCACTTCTTCACGGTGGAGGCGGATCGGGGCAGCCTCGTCTACATGGTCGTCTACGGGGACTACCCCGAGGCCCTCATGGCGGCGGACGACAGGGAGATGCTGCTCGATGCGGCGCGCGACGGCGCCGTGGGTAACATCCAGGGCACCCTGCTCGGCGAGCGCGGCGTTTCGATGGGGGGCCACCCCGGGCGGGAGCTGCAGGTGCTGTCCTCCGACGGGAGGCTCGCCCTGCAGATGCGCATCTACCTGGTGAAAAGCAGGCAGTACCAGGTGGTGGCGGTGATGCCGAAGGAGGCGCGATCCACGGCGGACCGGGACCGGTTTCTCGACTCGTTCAGGCTTACGGGGAACTGAGACGGGTCACTCCTGGTCGGGCCACGAGTAGACCGGGGGGCGGCGATCGAAGACGGTCCCGTCGGGCATGACCTCCACGTCGGCGCCGCCGATCCGCCGGATCTTCGTCAGGTTGGCGGGCACCTGCCGTTTCCTTGCCGCGGCGAGGGCCTCTTCAACGGTCTTGAACCGGGAGATCTCGACAAGGGTCATGATCTGGGGCAGGACCATGCCGATCCTGCCCTTTTCGTATGCCTCGAGGGCTGCGGACGGCCGCATCCACAGATGCTCCGTCAGCTCCACGCCGTCGTGCGCGACGGCCTGGTCGGCGGCGGCCTCGGCCACGAAGAACCTCACGTCGTAGCGCAGCGGCAGGGGCTCGGGCGTGATCCAGTGCGAAAAGTAATGGAGGCGGTCGAGGGGCAGGACGAGGTCCTCCTTCTCGAGCATCTCGTGGAATTTCATCGCGCCCTTGTTGAGCGCCCGCCTGTAGCTGCAGAACCTCGCGCGCTCCTCCTCCGTCCGGATCGTCACGGGGGACCCGTCGCGCCGCAGGGCGATCAGCATCCCCACTTCCTCGAAGCTCTCCCGGATCCCCGCGACCCACGCGCCGAGGGCTTTCTCGGGACGGGACATGTCGGGCAGGATTTCCGAAGCCCGCGCACGGTCGATCCCCCGGCAGAAGCGCTCGGTGCGGGGTTCGTAGTCCTCGGCATCGAGGATGCCGCCCGGGTATACGTGGTAGCCCGGCACGAACCGGCTGCGGCGGTTGCGCAGGACCATCAGGACTTCGATGTCCGTCACTGTCGCGTTTCGATAGGGCCGCAGCAGCATGACCGTGGCGGCGTCGGTGGGTGTTGCGTACATGGGGGTCGGGCCTTTCTTCGGAAAAAAGGGCTTTTTCAGCCCGTCCCTATCATAGGCAGTGTGCCGGGGTTTGTAAAGCCCGCGATTCGTCCCTGCCGGCCGGGGCGCCAGGCGGTTCGGCAGATCGTTCTTGACTTTGCCCGGCGATCTACTTAGACTTTTTTACGTCGCCGGGAGCACGTCCGTCATTGTCCGGCAACATATCAACCCCGTTTTAACACCCTGTCGATGCGGTTATTGGTGCATCCAACGCGCAAACATCCATGAAAGGAGGGGTCCTATGAAAAAGATGTTTTCATGCGTCCTGGTGCTCGCGCTGTCGGGAATGCTCTTCTTCGCACCGCCCCCGGCCGCAACGGCGGCCGAGGCGGGTCCGTTCTACGTGGGCCTGTTCGGAGGGTACGTCATGCCGGACGACCTCGAGAACGGCGCAGACATCAGTCTCGACAACAGCTGGGCGCTCGGGGTCAAGGGCGGGTACATCGTCCCCGCCTTCAAGTGGCTGGCCGTCGAGCTGGAGTATGCCTACCTGGCGGAACAGGACCTCGATCAGGCCGGGTACGCCGGGGATTTCAAGGCGAGCAACCTGATGCTCAACTTCGTTCTCCGATACCCCGAGGGGAAGTTTCACCCGTACATCGGCGCCGGCATCGGCTGGTCGTGGGGGGAGCTGAACGTAACGGGGCCCGGGGGTGCCGTCGATGACACGGACAACGCCCTCGCCTGGCAACTGCTGCTCGGTGTCAATTTCGAGATCACCCGCAACTGGTCGGCCGATCTCTCCTATCGCTACCTGAGGGCGGAATACGAATTTGGCAGCGGCGGCAGCGACACCACCTCCACGAACCACATGTTCCTGATCGGGGTCAACTTTCACTTCTGAGAAGCAGGCCGGGACGATCACCGGCAAAAGAGGGGGCCGGCGAGGCCCCCTCTTTTTGCATCCCGCCTGCCGTCCCGCTTCAGCGCTTGACGAACAGAGAAACGCACTCGATGTGCTTGGTCTGCGGGAACATGTCCACGGGCCTCACGGTGACGAGATCGAAGCCCCCGTCGACGAGCAGGCGGGCGTCGCGGGCCAGCGTCCCCGGGTCGCAGGAGACGTAGACGATCCTCGAGGGGCCAATCCCGGCCACGAGATCGAGCACTTCCCGCTCGCAGCCCGCCCTCGGGGGATCGAGGACGACCGCATCGGCTTTCCCCCGGCTGCCGCCGAATTCACGCTCCAGGACATCCCTCACGTCGCCGTCATGGAAGACGGCGTTTTCAATCCCGTGCCTCTCCGCGTTGAGCCGGGCGCACTCGACGGCCTCGCCGTCGATTTCGATGCCCACGAGCCGGCTGCAGGAGGGGGCGAGGAAGAGAGAGAAGAGGCCCGAGCCGCAGTACAGGTCGAGCACCGTTTCGCCGGGCCGCACCCCGGCAAGCTCGACCACGCAGTCGACGAGGCGGGCGGTCAGTGCCGTGTTGGCCTGGAAGAACCCCTCGAGCGGGACGAGGATCTCGCGGTCCTTCACGACCCGTACGGCGTGATTCTCGTCGCCGCGGCCCGTGAGGGACCACACGATGTAGCGGTCCACCCGCGGGGGCGCGTGGGTGGGCCTGCGCAGGTAGGCGAGCTGTTCGTTGACGGACTCCTCCATGATGGCGCAGCGCTCGATGTCGACGAGGCGGCTGCCCCCCGTGTCCATGAACCCGACGCGGTGGCCGCCGTCGCGCGCCCGCTCCACGTGGAACTCGCCCTTGGCCCGGTACCCGTACGGGGCGGGCGAGGCGATGGCCGGCTCGACGGGCGCGGTTTCGAACTTCCCGATCCGCGCAAAGGCCTCTGCCACCTGCCGGGCTTTCATGTCGAGCTGTTTCTCATACCCGATGTGCTGGTAATCGCATCCCCCGCAGCGCCGGAAGTACGGGCAGGGGGGCTCCACCCGGTCGGCGGACGGCGCGATCAGTTTCCTCACCCGGCCGCGCAGGAACCGCTTCTTCGCCTCCCGGATCTCCACCTCGGCCACGTCGCCCGCTGCGGTGAAGGGCACAAAGACGACGAGGTTCTCCACGCGGCCGAGCCCCTCGCCGCCGAATGCGACCGTTTCGATCGTCAGCGTGACGATATCCCCTTTGCGAATAGACATGCATTTCCCCTTTCGTCGCATCACTATAGCAGGGAATCCCCGGGCGGGCAAAGGGAAGTCCCGGCGGCCCGAAATGCCCGTGATTCCGGAGCCCTTTGCTTGACAGTCTTTCTTACTCTGTGTTACCGTTCCCGGAACTGTGAGGCATAGATGGGTCAACTGGACAAGAAATCGATGCTCTGCCCCGGCTGCCGGAGACTGATCAGCTCCGACGAGCCCTCGTGCCCCTTCTGCGGGCTCACGAACCCGGGCTCCCCGATCCGCCAGGGCCTCTCCCGGTTCTCCCTGCGCGACAGCGACAGCGTCATCCAGTTCATCATTTACGCCAACGCGGCCATCTTCATCCTGGCGCTCGTCCTGAAGCCTTCGGAGATGGGGATGTCGCTCAACCCCTTCACGCTGCTCTCGCCGTCCAGCACGAGCCTGCTGCTGCTCGGCGCGACGGGGACGATCCCGATCGACTACTACCACCGCTGGTGGACGATCCTCACCGCCTCCTCGCTCCACGGGGGTATCCTGCACATTGCCTTCAACATGATGGCCCTCCACCAGCTGGGGCCCTTCGTGGCGCAGGAATACGGCACGGCCCGGTTTCTCGTCATCTACATCTTCAGCGGCGTCGCGGGGTTCGTGCTGTCCTACTTCGTGGGGATCCCCTTCACGCTGGGCGCCTCGGCAAGCGTGTGCGGCCTCATCGGCGCCATCCTGTACTACGGGAAATCGCGGGGGGGCTATTTCGGCACGGCCATTTACCGGCAGGCCATGGGATGGATCATCGGCCTGATCCTCTTCGGGCTTCTCCTGCCGGGCATCAACAACTGGGCCCACGGCGGCGGGATTGCGGCCGGGATTGCCGCGGGGTTCGCCCTCGGGTACGAGGAGAGGCGCCGGGAGAGCATGCCGCACCGCGTCGCCGCGGCCGTCCTCGCCGTCATCACGGCGGGAGCCGTTCTGTTCACGGCCGTGCAGGCCGTTCTCATCCGTTTCTCCTGACGGCCCGGCCGGCGCCGTTCGAGGTCAACAGGATCACAACCGGCATCGGGACGCAGCCAGCGAATGCATTCGAGGCGCCCGATTCCGAGTACGCATTGCCAGGAGGTACCGCATGCTGAAGAAAATCGCCCTCGTGGTCGGCCTTCTTTCGCTGACCGCACTCACCGGCTGCGCCATCGTCGCCGGGGACACGGTCATGGGGTACGAGTCGGGGAAGTTCGTCTATCACGACGGGAGCCTCGAATCGGTCTACAAGTATCCCTTCGACCAGGTGTGGGATGCGGCCCGCAAGGCCATGGCGGAGCTCAAGGCGACGGATGTCGTGCCGGACCGCAAGATCGAGAAGGCAACCATCGATGCGGTCCTCTTCGAGGAAAAGGTGAAGATCACCATCCTGTACCTGACTCGGACGGACACCACCGTCTCCGTGCGCGTCGGCACGGCGGGCAGCAACGTCGGGGCAAAATACATCCACGACAAGATCGAAGCGAACCTGAGAAAGTAGCGCGCCTCGCGCCCGCCATGGAACGGAACGCCGAAGCGAACCCGCCGCAGAACGGCGAGACGAAGAAGACCATCCGCACCTTCGCCTTCTCGTCGTTTTTCAACGACATGGGGTCGGACATGATCTACCCGATCTGGCCCCTGTTCGTCGCGTCCCTGGGGGCCAACATGGCCGTCCTGGGGCTCATCGACGGGATCGGCAACGCCATCGTCTCCCTCTCGCAGGCGATCTCGGGCTACATCTCCGACCGCACCCGCAAGCGCAAGGTCTTCATCTGGCTGGGGTACCTCTTCGGCGGGATCTCCCGGCTGGGCTACGCGCTGTCGGCCACGTGGCAGGGGCTCGTCCCGTTGCGGATCCTGGACCGGGCGGGCAAGATGCGGGGCGCCCCCCGGGACGCCATGGTGGCGGATCTCTCGATCCGCAGCAACCGCGGCGAGAACTTCGGGCTGATCCGGACCATGGACAACGCGGGGGCCCTCGTCGGGATCGTCTTCTGCATCGCCGCCTTCCCGCTGGTCGGATTCCGGAACCTGCTGCTCATCGCGGCCGTGCCCTCCTTCATCGCCGTCGCCCTCATCGTGATCAACATCCGCGAGAAGCCCCTCGAGGACGCGAAACTCTTCAAGGGGATTTCCTTCTCCCACCTCGACGGCAACTTCAAGCTCTTCGTCATCCTGAGCGCGGTCTTCTCGCTGGGGGCGTTCAGCTACTCGTTCCTGCTCATTTTCGCCAACCGGTTCGGTTTCCAGGTCAGCACGGTGCCCGTCTTCTACCTGCTGTTCACGCTGGTGGCGACCTTCTGCTCGTACCCCTTCGGGGTGCTCTCCGACCGCATCGGCCGCAAGGCCGTGCTGCAGATCTCCTACGGCCTCTGGGGACTCGTGTGCCTCGCGATGATCTGCGCCGAGAGCGCCTGGATGGTCGTGGCCGCCTTCGTCCTTTTCGGTCTTCACCAGGCCGGCATCGACACGGTGCAGAAGGCCTTCGTCGCCGAACTGGGGCCCGCCGAATACCGGGCGAGCACCCTGGGCGGATTTCAGATGGTGATCGGCCTGTGCGCCCTTCCCGCCTCCGTCGCGGCGGGGCTGCTGTGGGACCTCGTCGGCATGCAGGCGCCCTTCATCCTGTCGCTGGCGCTGACGGCTATCTCGGCGGCGATGCTCTTCTTTGTAAAAGAAAGGGCATAGGGTTCAGGGTACAGAGGCAAGGCGAACAGATGAACTCCTCCCGCTCCTTTTCGAAACTTCCCACCTTCAAAGCGTCGCAGCTTCCCATCATCAAGGCCCGGTTCGTCGGGCGGCCCAACCGGTTTCTCGTCCTCTGCGACCTGGACGGGACGAGCGTCGAAGCTTATCTCCCCAACCCCGGGCGGCTCCGGGAGCTGCTGATCCCCGGGCGGACGCTGTATCTCGTCGCGACCCCCCCGGAGACGCCCCGGAGCACGCCGTACAC